>JAAEPT010000078.1 GCA_024232295.1 Cytophagales bacterium | reverse complement strand
GGAGGCAGAACAAATAGAATTAGATACTTTTGAAGAGGTTGTAGGAAAAGGTTTAAAGGTAGCATATCAAGGAAAAATGATTTTGATGGGTTCAACTACTTTTACTAATTCAACTGCTCAAAATCATACAGCTGTTTATATTTCAGTTGATGGCAAAGAGTCAGGATATTTTGAATTTAAAAATAAATATAGAACAGGCTTAAATAATGTCATTGAGAAATTAAAAAATTATCAATTAAGTGTATTGTCTGGAGATAATGATGGCGAACTTTCTGCTTTAAAGTTAATTTTTTCAAAAGGCACAAATTTCATTTTTAATCAATTGCCTCATCACAAAAAAGAATACATTGCCAAGCAAGAAGAGCATTGTATGATGGTAGGAGATGGCTTGAATGATGCCATTGCCTTGCAAGAAAGTACAGTAGGTGTTGCTATTACAAATGATGCCCATCAATTTACACCTGCTTCTGATGTGATTTTAGATGCTTGTTCATTGTTGCATTTACCTAATGCATTATCTTTTGCCAAAACTTGTATTTCATTGACTTATCTCTGTTTTGTAGTTTCATTTTTATACAATGTAGTCGGATTATTTTTTGCAATGACAGGACAACTTTCTCCCATAGTTTCTGCGATACTAATGCCTATAAGCTCATTTACCATCATTTTTATCAGTTTGGTAGGGACTTATTTTTTGTCTCATAAGCATTTTAAAGAGCGAAAATAAAAGCACTGACACAGATCATGTTTTTCATTTTTTAATACTGATATCAATCAGAATTAGGTGAGGGGTTTGTCATGTTTGCAGACCCCGAAACTCCCTACCTTAGCAAAAGAAAAAATAGAGAGATATGAATGTAATCATTATACTAATCGGTATCAGTATTGTTTTGGCAGTACTCTTCTTAACAGCCTTTGTACTAGCCATCAAATCAGGACAATTTGATGACAATCATAGCCCATCTATTCGAATTTTATTAGATGAAAAACAAAATAAAAACACTTCAAACTAAATGAACTTATGAGCTTAGAAGTATTTAAGTATGACAATCGAATTGTTAGAAACTTTGCCTTTGCAACCATGTTGTGGGCAATTGTGGGTATGCTAGCAGGGGTTGTGGTTGCTTTTTTGATGGCTTTTCCACAACTATTAGAAAGTATAGGGCTTCATACAGAATTTACCTCATTTGGTAGGTTACGTCCTGTACATACCAATGCGATTATTTTTGCCTTTGTGGGTAATGGTATTTTCACAGGGGTTTATTATTCCTTACAGCGTTTGTGTAAAGCAAGAATGTTTAGTGATAAGTTGAGTTATATCCACTTTTGGGGTTGGCAATCTATTATTGTTCTTGCAGCAGTAACTCTAATGATGGGATATACTACAAGTAAGGAATATGCAGAATTAGAGTGGCCAATTGATATTCTAATTACCATTATTTGGGTGGTTTTTGGTTGGAATATGTTTGGTACAATCATTAAAAGAAGAGAGAGTCATATGTATGTAGCCATTTGGTTTTACATTGGTACATTTGTGACAGTAGCTGTTCTTCACTTGGTCAATTCATTTGAATTACCAATTAGTTTTATGAAGAGTTATTCTTGGTATGCAGGGGTACAAGATGCTTTAGTACAATGGTGGTATGGTCATAATGCAGTAGCATTTTTCTTAACAACTCCATACTTGGGTATCATGTATTATTTTATCCCAAAAGCAGCCAATCGTCCAGTTTATTCTTACCGTCTTTCAATTATTCACTTTTGGGCATTGATTTTCATTTATATCTGGGCTGGTCCTCATCACCTCCTTTATACTGCCTTGCCAGATTGGGCTCAGTCATTAGGGGTTGTGTTTTCTGTGATGTTGATTGCTCCTTCATGGGGAGGAATGATTAATGGATTGTTGACATTAAGAGGAGCTTGGGACAAAGTGAAAACAAGTCCTGTATTGAAGTTTATGGTTGTAGCTGTGACTTGTTATGGTATGGCAACTTTTGAAGGTCCTATGTTGTCTTTGAAAAATGTAAATGCAATTGCTCATTATACAGATTGGATTGTAGCCCATGTACATGTTGGTGGATTGGGTTGGAATGGATTCCTAACATTCGGAATGTTGTATTGGTTGATTCCAGTTCTTTTCAGAACAGAATTACACTCTAAAAAATTAGCAAATACACACTTTTGGTTAGGGACATTAGGTATTCTTTTGTATGCAATTCCAATGTATTGGGCAGGTTTCACACAAGGTGAAATGTGGAAAGAATTTACAGCTACAGGACAATTAAAATATGGATTTTTAGAAACAGTAACCAATCTAGTTCCTTTCTATATTTTAAGAGGAATTGGTGGATTGTTCTACTTGTCTGGTGCGATTGTAATGGTTTACAACTTAATCAAGACAGCAAAACAAGGAAGCTTTGAAGAAGAAACAGAAGCACAAGCATTAGCCTTAAAAGACCAAGAAGAGCATGGTGCTAAACACTGGCATAGTTGGTTTGAAAAAAGACCTACTCAAATGTTAATTGGTTCTTTGGTAGTAGTATTGATTGGTGGATTGGTAGAAATGGTTCCTACTTTCTTAGTAGAGGAAAATGTACCAACCATTGCAAGTGTCAAACCTTATTCTCCATTACAATTAGAAGGTAGAGACCTTTATATCAAAGAAGGTTGTAATTCTTGTCACTCTCAAATGATTAGACCATTTCGATCAGAAGTATTACGCTATGACCCACAAGATTTAGAATATTCTAAAGCAGGAGAATTTGTGTATGACCACCCATTCCTTTGGGGTTCTAAAAGAACAGGTCCAGACTTGGCAAGAGAAGGAGTAACAAACCCAGATGCTAAGTGGCATTATGTACATATGTTAGACCCTCGTTCTACTTCGGAAGGTTCTATTATGCCAGCTTATCCTTGGTTACTAGAAAAGCAATTGGATACTTCCAAAACAAGAGATAAGATTACTGCAATGAGAACACTTGGAGTGCCTTATCCAGAAGGATTTGAAGAGATTGCATTGGATAGTTTGCAGAGAGAGGCTCAAGGTATTGCTAATGAACTGAAAAAGAGTCAAATCAATACTTATGCAGATAGAGAAATCATTGCTCTAATTGCCTACCTCAAAAAGTTAGGAACGGATATTAAAGTAAAAGACAAGTAATATGAAAAAGGAAGCATTATTGGCAATTGACAATGTCGAAATATACCCAGTTATCTCTTTTGTTCTATATGGTTTATTCTTCGCTGGTGTATTGTTTTACATCAGCTTTAAGAAGAAATCGACCATTCAGAAAATGAAAGATTTACCATTAGACTAATCTCAAGAAAACCTTTAGAAATTATGAACAAAAGATTCTTGACCTATTTACTAAGCACCGTAGTTTCTTTCGGTGCTTTCGCAGAAACTATTCTCGAACAGGAGACTTCTGCCACTGATAATATTATTTATCTAATCATTATTTTCTTAGTAATTCTAGCACTTGCATTATTAGGTTTAGTGTTTTTGGTTGGAAATCATGCCTACAAAGAATTTAGAGATTCAGAAAGCAGACCGCCTTGGTATGTTGGATTCTTTGGAGTCTTTCATAGTGACTTTGAATTCATTGCTGCAGAGACAACACAAGATGTGGTGATTCATGACTATGATGGCATTGAAGAATATGATAATGATATGCCTTCTTGGTGGGTGAAAGGCTTTTACTTAACCATTGTTTTTGCATTTTCCTATTTGGGATATTATCACATTTTTGGAAAAGGAGACTTACAAACTGCTGAGTTTGAAAAAGAAATGGCTCGTGCAGAAGTTTTGTATCCTAATGCTGATATTAAATACATGGCTCCTTCTACCAATGCAGAAGACTTGAAGCTAGGTGCAGAAATGTTTCAAAAAACCTGTAAATCTTGTCATGGTGAGTTTGCTCAAGGAGTGGCAGGACCTAACTTGACAGATAAATATTGGATTTATGGAGGAGATATTAATACACTTTATGAAACCATTAAATATGGTAGAAAAGGAGAGAGTATTATGCCTGCCCAAGGGACAATGTTTAGCAATGAAGATATTTATAAGTTGGCAAGTTATGTAATGAGTGTACAGGGTTCCAATCCTGCCAATCCTTTGCCTAAAAAGGAAACAGAAACAATTGTATATCCAGAATAAATAAAAGACCAATGGACACAAATAGTAATTTTAGAGACAAGTTATCTACTGTATCGGACAAAGGAGAAAGAGTTTGGATTTACCCTAAGAAACCATCGGGAAGGTTTCATAAATACCGTGTACTTGTCTCTATCTTACTATTGATATTTATGGTAGGAGCTCCTTTCGTGAAAGTGAATGGAGTCCCTCTCATTATGTTCAATATTATTGAGCGAAGATTTATTCTTTTTGGACAAATATTCTGGTCACAAGATTTCTTCTTATTTGCCATTATCTTAATCACTTCTATTGTTCTATTGATATTGTTTACAGTAATCTATGGGCGAATATTTTGTGGTTGGTTATGTCCTCAAACCATTTTTATGGAAATGGTTTTTCGCAAAATTGAATATTTGTTTGAAGGTGATTATAAGAAACAAGAAAGATTAGATAGACAAAATTGGAATGTAGAAAAAGTATTGAGAAAAGGAGGGAAGCATTTGACTTTTGCCCTACTTGCTGTACTTATTTCAAATCTCTTTTTGTCTTATATTATTGGAGTTGATGAATTACTAAAAATTATTCAGGAACCTATTAGTGAGCATATAACAGGCTTTATTAGTATTGTTCTTTTTAGCATAGCTTTTTATTGGGTATTTGCATATTTCAGAGAGCAAGTTTGTACAATTGCTTGTCCTTATGGAAGACTACAAGGAGTAATGCTTGATGATGATAGTTTGGTAGTAGCGTATAATCATAAGAGAGGAGAGCCTAGGGAGAAACTTAGAAAAAATAATACAAGAACAGCAGGGGATTGCATTGATTGTAAACAATGTGTATTTGTTTGTCCTACAGGAATTGATATTCGAAATGGAACTCAATTAGAGTGCATTAATTGTACTGCTTGTATTGATGAATGTGATAGTATCATGGATAGAATTGGAAAATCAAGGGGTTTGATTGGTTTCAATTCAGAGAATAATATCCAAGAAAAGAAAGCTTTTACCATCAATAAGAGAGTGATTGCCTATAGTGTGTTGTTGGTCTGTTTAATGGCTTTTGTAGGTTTTATTTACACATTAAGAAAGGATATTGATATTACTGTTCTTAAACAAAGAGGTCATTTATATGAACAACTGCAAAATGGTCATATTCGGAATGTATATGAAGTAACAATTCTAAATAAAACATTTGATAAACAAATCATTACTATACAAACTGCAGACACACTAAACTATGAAGTAATTATGGTAGGTGGAGAAGCTTTGTTAGCACCACAAGAAGCAAGAAAAATCATTTTATTGATTGATAGAAAAGCTCAAGGAGCAAATAAAATGAAATTGGAAGTGCCAATGGAGTTTTATGCAGATTCAAAACTTATTGAAAAAGACAAAATAAATTTCTTAACAGTTTTAGGGAAATAAGATATGGGAAATATGATACCAAAGATAATTATTGCTACATTCTTAGGATTTATGTGCTTTATTGGACAATTCATTTATCGTTCAATGCAACATGATATAGGTCTTGTAAGTGAAGATTATTACAAACAAGAAATTGAGTTTCAAAATAAAATTGATTTGCGAAAAAAATCATTGGCTTTCAACAAAGAAATAGAAGTTGTTCAGTTAGCTGATGTATTACAAGTGAATTTTAGTTCTCTAAATCCTTCTTCTTATGAAGCGCATTTACTCAACTTGAAAGAAAACAAAGCTGACAAGATTTGGAATATAACTTCTCCCAACAAAAAAGAATTGATTGATATTAGTGGATTAGATAAAAGTAATTGGAGATTGAGTATTCATTATTATATCAATGCAGAGGAATATTTGTATGAACAAAACCTAAGTTTACAATAATGGCTTATAGTGCAATTATTTTGGGACTAGTCAGTAGTTTACATTGCATGGGAATGTGTGGTCCTATTGTCCTTTCAGTAAATAATGTCTTTGGAAACCAATCTCTAAAATCACTCTTTTATCAAATGGGTAGAATTACTACTTATTTTATTTTAGGTTGCTTGGTCGGTGTTTTTGGAGAGTTACTAATGTTAAGTGAAGTACAAAGAATCATTACATTAGTTTGTGGTTTCATTTTAATTTTGGTAGGAGTCAATACCACTTTATTGGAGTATAACTTTATTATCAGAAAACT
>JAAEPT010000077.1 GCA_024232295.1 Cytophagales bacterium | reverse complement strand
TATTCAATTGGATTATTAATAAAACTGATATCCAAAATGCTTCTAAAGTGAGATCTACTAAAGGATTACTTGTACATGCTTACGGGAAAATTATTGCTGCTACTTTTTTAACTTTTGGTTTTTAACCCTTAATTCACATAGAAAATTAATTCAGAAGAAGGGTTGTTGTGAATGAAGAACTCCACAAAAGCAGTGGCTAATGTAGCATGACCACATAAATTAACTTCGATAGTAGGAGTGAACCATCTAATTTCAAATTCATTACTCTTTTTAGGAACATAAAAAACAGTTTCTGATAAATTATGCTCATTTCCCATTTTCTGCATCAATTCATCAGAAATCCATTCTTTTAGTGGGCAAACCATTGCAGGATTTCCTTCAAAAATTTGATTAGCAAAGGCATCAATTTGATATAGTTTTAATTCCATTGTTATTTATTTTTTTAAAAAATTCACCATCAAGTCAGCTGTTTTATCAGAAGCTCCAACTTTTCCCATTTTGCTTTGTACTTCATGATAACCATCTTTGACATGTTGTAATGCTTTTTTATCAAATAGTAATTTGTCTAAATTTTCCTTCACATTTTGAGCAGTAAAGTCATTTTGCAATAATTCTTTTACAATTTCTCGATTCCCAATCAAATTTACCAAAGACACATATTTCACCTTAATAAAAGTTCTCATAATAAAGGCAGAAATAGGATTAAGGCGATAACAAACAATTTGAGGAACATCAAATAAAGCAGTTTCTAAGGTTGCAGTTCCAGAAGCTACTAAGGCAGTCTCAGAATGACTTAAGACATCATAAGTTTGTTCATAAACTACAGATACATTCTCTTGATTGACAAAAGGCTCATAAAACTCTTTGGATAATGTATTGATTCCAGCTATTACAAACTGATGATTAGGATAATGCTTTACAATTTTCAACATCTCATTTAAGCAATTACTTACTTCTTGAGCTCTACTTCCTGGTAAAACACCAATGATTGGTTTATTTGATAAATGATTATCAGAAACGAAATTTTCATTTTTAGTAAATGCTGAAATTTCATCCAAAAGAGGATTTCCTATGTAATGTACATCATATTGATGCTTTTTATAAAAATCTACTTCAAAGGGGAAGATAACAAACATTTGATCTACCCATTTTTTGATCTTAATTACACGTTTTTCTTTCCAAACCCAAACCTTAGGAGAGATATAGTAAAAGACCTTGATACCCAAAGACTTTGCGAATTCCGCAATTTTAAGGTTAAATGAAGGGTAATCAATGAGGATTAGTACATCTGGTTGGTAATTTTTAACATCTTCTTTGCATCGTTTTACCAAACCCAAAATAGTTCTCAAGTTTTTGATTACTTCATAGTAACCCATATATGCTAAGTCACGATAATGAACTTTTGGTTTTGCACCTGATGCTTCTTCCATAGCATCACCACCCCAAAAGCAAAATTCAGCTTCTGAGTCTTTATTTTTTAATGATTTGATAAGGTTTGAGGCGTGTAAGTCTCCAGAACGTTCTCCAGCAACAATAAAATACTTCATAGCAAAAAAGAAAATGACTGCTACAAAGCTAAGGAGAAAAACTAAAAAGTGATGCTAGCTTATTATTTTTTTATAAAAACTATTGTCTTACAATTTGAAGGGTATTAGTTGGGCAACTATTCGAAATAATTTTATTTCCAGTTTCATCAAACGTTACTAATCGATAGTATTTTTTACCTGTTGGTGGAAACAAATCTAAAAACTCATAATTTTCAGAGTATTCCGTATTTAAAACCCCTATTTTTTGAAAATCCTCATTATTTTCACTTCTTTCAATATGATAAACTGTTCTTTGATTAGCATGATGTGTCCAAGAAAGCTTAATACGTCTAGTTGGATTGATATTTAAAGATAATTGAGGTGAACTACTCATAACAAAGAAAACCATTGATTACATTATGAATATACAAATAATCAATGGTTTCTGTGTTCTGTATATAACGAAACGCTTCTTTTTTTCGATTAGTAATGGATAAGTCTCAATGTATCAACCTTTAATTTGTTTTGAAGCCAATTTCTCATCTTAATTTCTTCTGACTCATGTATAATTGTTGTATCTTCTTGTCTTACCCAATGAATTAAAAAAGTAGGGATCGTCTTCTTGTTTTTAAAATCCGTTTCTACACTGTTTGCATACCCAATCTTTTCAACTTCAAATAGATCTTTTACTTCAGTAGCTAATGCTTCAAAGTTATTCTCAATTTTTTGAAGTTCATTGATTTTGTTTTTTAAACTATCAATTATTTTATTGTTTTTCTCAGATGCTTTGATTTGTTCAACATACATCTGATTCATTTCACTATCATTATTTGTTGAATGATTTTTAATGATCTCTTCAATATTTTTATCCTCTTTTGATGATTGATGAAAATGTAGTACTACATTCTTTAATTCATATTTTTTTAGAGATTGATTAAATACTTCTATTTGCTCTGGCTTGATATATTCACCAATACAAAATATTTCTACAGTCGTTAGTGAATCACTAAAATTGTATTCTTGCTTAATAATGTTTGTTTGAGAAAATGTGAACTCTTTTTCAATGAAGTCTTCTATGTTTCGTTTTTGTAAAGACTCTTGTGAAACCCCATAAAATACATAAATAGAAGGAGCTAATAATAAAATAGTAAATATTGAGATGAAGAATTTGCCTCTTTTTTCTCGCTCCTTATTCATGAAAGCTGCTAAAGGAAAATGAAGGTATTTAACTACTAAAATAGTTGCCAAACAAATAAATACCGAATTAAGAAGGAATAGGTAAAATGCACCTAAAAAGTATTGATAATTTCCAGTAGCCAATCCAAATCCAGCAGTACATAAAGGTGGCATTAATGCTGTTGCAATTGCTACTCCAGGAATTACATTTGTTTTCTCCTTTCTAGAACCTGCAATAATTCCTGCCAATCCACCTACAAATGCGATAACTGCATCTAACATATTGGGTTGTGTTCTATTCAAGATTTCTTGTTGAACATCTACAATTGGAGTAAGCCAGAAATAAATCGTAGATGTTAAGAGTGCCATGACAATCATGACTCCAAAATTCTTTAAGGCTTTTATTAATGTTTTAATGTCGTTAGTTCCCAAACTCAACCCAATTCCCAAGATTGGTCCCATTAAAGGAGAAATAAGCATGGCTCCAATGACTACAGCTGTAGAGTTTTGGTTAAGTCCAATAGAGGCAATAAAAATTGAAAGAATCAAAATCCAAACAGTATGTCCTCTAAATTCTATATCTTTTTTGATTCCTTCGATTGTTCCTTGAACATCAGTATCTCCTCCATGTTTAAGGCTCAAAATATCTGTTAACAAGTTTGATAATCCTTGCCACAAATCACCAAATGAAGGTTTGTTCTTTTGTGGGTTTGTATTATTGTTATTATTCATATTCCTAAAAGTTTCTATAAAAATAAGCATAAAAAAAGGAATCCTCAATATGAAGATTCCTTAATGTTATAAGTAGTTGTTCTATTTTTATTTCTCAATCACAATTTTGTGAATATAAGAATCATTATTTGTCTTTAACTCTACAAAATAGATACCTGCTGTGAACTCAGTTGCATTTACACTGATGATATTACCATCGACTTGAGTTTCTACTAAGGCTTGTTGTCCATAAATATCTGTTAAGTAAACTTTTATGTTCTCTAAGTTTTCAGCATTACCTGATACTTCAATTTGGAACAAACCTTCAGAAGGGTTTGGATAAACAACTAATTCTAAACTTCCAATATTTGCAATGTCTACAATAGAAGAATAGTCTGTTGTTCCATCATAATCTACTTGTTGTAGTCTATAGAATGAAGTTCCTTCAATTGGATTTGCATCTATTGCTTGATATGAATTAACTGAATTACTTGTTCCATTACCTTCAATTGTAGCAATTTCTTCCCAAGTGATTCCATCAATAGAACGTTCAATGATGAATTCTTTATTGTTAATTTCACTTGCTGTTTGCCATTCTAGTTGAACTTCATCTTCTATCAATTTAGCATCAAATGATATGAATTCTACAGGTAAGACATTTGCAGTTGTAATTGTACCAAATGTAAATGGACTAAAGTTTGTAATAGCAGCAGAAGAAACAATTGTACCACTTGCAGCAGTTCCTGTAGTTCCTCCATTTCCATGATCTTTCCAAGTTGTACCATCCCAACGAGATACTACTAAGTCATTAATTGCGCTTACATCACTACCTGAATCCCAATAAAGAGTTACATTCACAGGAGATGTACCATTATCTCTATCCAAAATCCAGTATTCCTCCCAACTAACATGTGTCATAGTAGGGTCTACTGAACGAAGATCATAAGCACTAGCAGCTTCATCATAATATGTTGCTGTAAATTCATCTGTTATAGAAGAAGGTGCTGAGATTTCAATTGGACGATATAATTCGTTTCTACCGATTGGGAAAATAAATGCATCATTACCAATTTTACTAACTGTTCCATCTACATAAGAAGTATTAGAAACATTAGAAGTAGTAGCATCATCAGTTAGTGTTACCTTAGCAGCAGCATCTAAGTACATAATACCATCAGTTAAATCTAAGCTTCCATTTACAATGTGGTTACCTGTTGTGATTCTTACATGTTTTACATTTTCAATCATCAAATTATGGAACGACTGAGAGGTAGTTGCATCAACATAGATTGTATCATCAAAACAAGTATTCAAAATTACAGTACTTGTGTTGGCTGTTAATGTTCCTTGATTATTCCAATCATGATAAACTTGTATTTTATTAGAATTAGCAATTTCTAAGTTTGCACCATTGTTGATTGTCAATCCATATACCACTGCATCATTTTCAACAATTGGATTATTTGGTGTTCCAGCAGCAATTGTTGCTGTAGTTGTTGAACTTGGAATCCCATCTGACCAGTTGTTATCATCAAACCAGTTTGTTGAATTACCCAACCATGTAGTAGTTGTCAATGTTAAATCTGAATTAATAGGAGCATCAATTTCAACTTGATTAGATGTAATTGCTTCACAACCTACAATAGTAGGAGTATAATCACATGTGATAATATCTCCATCAGCAAGATTGAAGTTTGAGTATGTTGTTGCATTTGTTCCTACATTTGCTCCATTTAATTTCCATTGATAATTTCCTGCTGCATTGCTTGATGCAAGTAATACTCCATCAGTACCATGAGCAACTTTAGCATTAGAAATAGAACCTCCAATTGTGCTGAATGATACATCACCAATTAATGGGAGAGTAGGAGTTACTGTACTTGTGTGGACTAGTACAGTATTTTTGTAATATTTAACTACATTTTTTTCTACTGCAATTCTAAATACATCTCCATTAGCATAAGTTCCAGAAGCTCTATTTGCATTGTTTTCTCTGATATTAAATGTAGCATTATCATTGAAATCAATAGCATAGTCAATACCTGTTTCACCTAATCCTGCATTTAGGGTACTTAGTCCAATGTAGCGATTTGTATTAGTCTCATTTACGGTGAATTCAAAATATCCATTATTTGATACTTTATTTAATGTTAGAGCAGCACCATTAAATGTACCATCATTAGCAACCTTTTCTAGTGTGTTTCCATCAACTTTTAGATTGTTTAGGTTTGTCCAAACAACATCTTCAATGGCAGACTCACAAATACTACTCGAGACATTATTGTATGCATAGAAATCAAATACATTATCATCATTGTTATCTATGTTAACAACATTAGTTGATGTAAATGAAGTATCAGAACAACCTGCTAAGTTTGGAACAATAGTACATGTAATAATATCTCTATCATTTAATGTAGCAAGGCTATGAGTCGTTGTGCCTGCTCCAACATTTACTCCATTTAGTTTCCACTGATAAGAACTAATAGCACCAATATCAGTAGTGACTACTTCATAATTTCCATCAGTATAGTTAGACACATAAATTTCTTTTAATGTTGCCCCATTTGTTCTGATAGACATATCTGTATATAAAGGTAAAGTAGGTGTGAGTGTACTAGTATATACTAGGGTACTATTTTGATAATATTCAATAACATTATTATCATTTACTCTCACCTTCAATGTATCACCTGTATTATAAGCTCCTACAATTCCTTTACTACTTCCAAACTCTCTAATTCCTAGGAAACCATCATTTCTAAGAGAGAATGCAAATGGAATCTCTGAATTTGTTTGTCCAGGATTTGTGTTGTTTAATCCAAAATATCTCGTTGTATTAGTCTCATCAACTACTGTAAATGTGTAGCCATTTTTAGTTACTTTATTCAAACCAAAGGCACCAGCATCAAAAGCATTAGTATTTTCTCTTTTCAAAACATTTCCTTGAGAAAAGTCTACACTTTTTGTGTCTGTCCAACTTACTTTTTCCCAAGCTTCTTTACAAGCAGGACTAGCAGTAGTAGTTGTTACATAAAAATCTCCCAATGGTTGATCGACTCCTTCTATAGTGATTGGTTCAGATTCATATTCTGTATTTGTACATCCTGGTAAATCTGGAGTTACAGTACAGATAATTACATCATTACTAGCAATATTAGCATTAGAATAAGTTGTTGCTCCTGTTCCAACATTAGCACCTTGTAACTTCCACTGATAAGTAGGAGTTGTCCCTAAATTAGCACTTGTTAAAGAGAAGTTGCCAATACTAGGAGTTACTACAAAAGAATTTGCAATAGTTCCTCCTGTAGAATTAATTGATGCATGAGGAAATAATTGAGCTGAAGGAGTGATTCCACTAATACGAATTAATGTACTATTCTGAAAGTATTTAATTGTATTATCTTCATACAAAATCTTTAAAGTATCTCCAGTATTATATGTTTGAGTTGTACCTGTTGAACGAGAAATACCATTTTCATAGATTGTAAAGGTTGCATCACTATTAATAGAAAAAGCATATTGCATATTGTCTCTTCCTACTCCAGTATTGCTAGCACTAGCACCAAATGCTCTTCGTTCATTTGTTTCATTTACAACAGTGAATATGTATCCTTTTTCACCAAAACTATTGTATCCAAAAGCTCCAGTAGTCCAATTGTTTTTATTCTGAATTCTTTTTAGATTTTGATCATCATCATTACCTAATAGTACAATATCTGTCCACGTAATACGCTCTTTTGCCATTTTACAAGCAGCAGTTACATCTGAGTTTTCAATAAAGAATGTTCCAAAACGCTCAATATCGATAAAATCTATTGTGATTCCATTGGCGGTATATTCAACATCTTGACAACCATCAATATTAGGGACAATTGTTGCTGTGATTACTTGATTATCTGCTACTGCATCGTTTGTATAAGTTGTAGAATTAGTTCCTACATTTACACCATCCAATTTCCATTGAATTGTTGGGTTAGCTCCTACCTTATCAAAGTTAAGAGCATGGTCTCCAGCATTTGTATTGATAATTTGTACATTGGATATTGTTCCTCCTTGTGTATTGAATGCAATGTCAGCTACCAATGGAAGAGTAGGAGCTACTGTACTTGTATACTGTAATTCTCCATTGATATAGTACTTTACAACTCCACTCTCAACTGCCACTTTGAAGATGTCACCAGCTACATAAGTATCAAAATTATTAAGTCTTCTATTACCACTTTCATAAATATCAACAAATCCATCATTTTGTAACTGGAATCCAAATTGAATTGTATTTCTTTCATTATCAATATTCGTTGTGCTTAAACCAATTGCTTTTGTTGTGCTAGTTTCTGTTGCTACAAATTGAAGGAATCCATTGTCTTTTACAGATCCAAAAGAAGATGCTCCAGCATTCCAGTCATTACCTCCTTGTATTTTACTAATGATACCAGTTTCATAGTTGATTTCTAATCTATCAATACTTGTCCAAGTTGCTTGTTGATAGGTTTCTTTACATCCTGTAGCATTTGTTCCAGTAATGTATAGTTCTCCTGTAGCATCAATATCTTTTACTTCTATATTGACAGGGTTTGTAACATATTCAACATCTTGACAACCATCAAAGCCTGGTCTTACATAACAAATGATATTGTCATCTGTTTCAATACTTGTATTTGTATAAGTATTATTTGTTCCTACATCAGTACCATTTAATGTCCATCGATAGGTAGATGTTCCTGTCAAGTTTACTTCATTTACATTGAATGTAGAAGAAACACTATTGAATATGAACATATCACTTAAACTACCACCAGTTCCATTAAATGATAAATCTACATGCAGAGGTAATGTAGGAGCAATGCGACTAATTCTTAGTAGATCACTATTTTTATAATATTTGACTACATTCTTTTCTACTGCAATTATCAATGTATCACCAGTAGCATAAGTGGTAATATTATTAACTCTTCTAATTCCTGATTCATAAATATCAAGATCTCCCGAATTTTGTAAATGGAACGCAAAATCAATATCATCTCTCCCTGGTCCATCATTAGAAGAGCTCAAACCAAAGGCTCTTCCAAAAAATGTAGCACCATCAACAATAGTCATTGCATAACCACCGTTTCCAATTGATTCATAAGAATAAGCTTCTGTAAACCAAGCATCACCTTGTATTTTAGTCAATGTTCCTGTTTCACTTTCATCTACATTGGTTGTTACAGCCCAAGTCACTCGTTGCTTACCATGTTTACAAGCTTCTTCATTTGCTGTAGAAGAAATGTAAATGTCAGCAAGATTATTTAATTCAAGAGTATTTACATTTAATTCATTAGAAGTATAAGTTACATCAGAACAAGCTCCAAGATCAGGAGTAATTATACAAATTAATGTATCACCTTCCAGAATACTGTTATTAGTATAAGAAGAAGTATTTGCTCCAACGCTTGCCCCATCCAATACCCATTGATAACTAGGACTAGCTCCAGTGTTTGAAGTAATTATATTGAATGTTCCTATTGTTGGGTTGACTACATAAATATCTTTCAGAGTACCTAGTTTTTCATAAAAAGATAAATCTACATGTAAAGGTAAAGTAGGTGTTAGTGCACTAATATATAGTAACTCACTATTTTTATAGTACCTCACTTCATTTTGTTCTACAGCTACCTTTAGAGTGTCTCCAGTGATATATGTACTTACATTATTTACTCTCTGAAGACCAGATTCATAAATATCTAAAAAGCCATTATTTTGTAGTCTTATGGCAAATTGAATATCATCTCTGTCTGTTCCTGTATTTGTGGTACTTAATCCAAAAGCTCTATTTCTACTATTTTCTGTAGCAATAGTAATTGCTTGTCCACCATTTTTAACTGTATTATAACTAAAAGCTTCAGAATCCCATAAATTACCTGCTCCTTGTATTTTTGTTAATGTTCCATCTGTGCTTTCATCCAAGAAGGTAGTTGTACTCCATACAACTTTTTCCCATGCTTCTTTACAACTTGATACAGCTGTAGCAGTTTCTATGTAGATATCAGAAGTAGCATTGATGTCTAGAATGTCAACTTTGATTTCATTAGAAGTGTATTGAATATCACTACATCCAACTATATCAGGAGATATCTTACAAGTAATCACATCATTTTTTACAATGTTTGTGTTTATATAAGATGCACTTGTAGAAACATTAGCCCCGTTTAAAGTCCATTGATAACTAGGAGTTGCTCCCATGTTTGAAGTAATTGTATTAAATGTTCCTACTGTAGGGTTGGTAGTATAAAAGTTATTTAAAGTTCCATTTGTATTGTAGAAGGACAAATCTACATGAAGTGGTAAAGTAGGAGTAGATGTACTGATGTACAATAATGTACTATTTTTATAATATTTTACTTCATTTTGCTCAACAGTCACTCTAAGAGTATCCCCTGTAGCATATGTAGTAGTATTATTTACTTTCTCAAGACCAGATTCATAAATATCTAAGAAGCCATTATCTTGTAATCGTATTGCAAATTGGATATTATCTCGACTTGCTCCCGTGTTTGTAGAACTCAGACCAAATGCTCTATTTAAGTTGTTTTCTGTCACAATAGTGATTGCTTGACCACCATTTTTAACAGTGTTATAACTAAAAGCTTCAGCATCCCATTGATTACCTGCTCCTTGAATTTTTCTTAATTCACCATTATCACTTTCTCTCAAATTCACAGTACTTTCCCAAACGATTGTTTCCCAAGCTTCCTTACAAGCAGCTGGAGTCGTTGCTGTTTCAATATGAAAGTTAGAAGTATTTCTAATATCAGAAAACCCTACTGTTACATCCGAAGAAGTATAAGTTATATCTGCACAACCTGCCAAGCTAGGAGTGATAGTACATGTCACAACATCATTGTTTGTAATTGCTGCATTTGAGTAAGTACTACTATTTGCTCCACTATTTACTCCATTTACTTTCCATTGATATGATGGTGTTCCTAGATTAGTTGCAAGAGCACTAAACTCTCCAGTATTTGGATTAACAATGAAGTTATTATTTAATTCTCCATTAGCAGTATACAGTGATAAATCAACATGAAGAGGAAGGGTAGGAGTTGTTGCACTGGTATAAATGAGGAGACTATTTGCATAATATTTCACCTCATTTTCTTCAACTGCAATTTTGATTGTATCTCCAATAGAAAAAGTATATGTATTATCTTTTACTTTCACACCATTTTCCCAAATATCTATTCTGTTATCACCTGCTAGATTTGCCCCATAGTCAATAGAGAAGATATCAATACCATCATTATTCGTGCTTAAACCAAATACTCTTGCTAGACTTACTTGATCAATTACAGTATAAGCATACCCTCCATTCTTTACAGAGTTTGTACTAAAAGCAGAAGCATCCCACTGGTTACCTGCTCCCTGTGATTTTTGAATACTATTTTGGTTAACTGTTAAGTTTCTAGATGTTCCCCATACAATTTCTTCAGTTGTATTCTTACATCCCACAGCACTATTCCCTGATACATAAAAAGAAGAAGAATTATGTGGTGTTGTAAGTTCTTTGATTTTTACAGTATTTGTTGGAATTGGAGAGTTACAACCAGCATAATCTAATGTAATATCACATAAGATATCATCATCATTAGCAATGTTTGTATTTACATATGTTGAATTTGTACCTGTATTAGCTCCATTTACTTTCCATTGGTATGATGGTGTTGTACCTAAAGAAAAACTACTGGCAATACTGTATGAACCATTTGTAATATTAGAGATTAAAGTCTGACCCACTGTTCCATTCAAGTTTCTAAATGATGCATCTGGATGTAGAGGTAGAGTAGGAGCTACTAAACTTCTGTATAATAATAGACTATTTTTATAGAACTGAACTTCATTGTCATTAATTTCTATTTTGAGTGTATCTCCTACGGCAAAAGTACTAGCATTATCCACTCTTCTTGTTCCATTTTCATAGATATCAATATCGTCATTATTTAAGTGGATAGCATAATCAATTGTTCTATAATCAGCACCATCATTATTTGTGCTTAAACCCAATACTTTTTGTCTACCTGCTGTTTCTGTTGCAATAAACATGAAAGACCCTCCATCAAAAACTTCACTAACAGAAGAATAAGTGTGAGCATCTGTCCAACTATTATTTGTTCCTTGAAATTTTGTGATGGCAGTATTTGTTACTGTTAGGTTGTCAGATGTACCATTCCATAAAACATTTTCTAGTGTTTGTTTACATCCTTCAGCAGTAGATGCATAGTCAATAGATAAATCTCCAAAGTCTTCAGCTGAAACTTCTTTTATGGTAATTCTATTGCTTGTTTGTAGTACTCCAGGATCACAACCATCAGTGTCAGGAGTTGTTTCACAAGTAATTATATTTCCATCATTTAAAGATGTGTTAGAATAATTACTTGCAGCACTTTGAGAAACACCTCCAAGCTTCCAGTCATAGCTAGGACTTGTTCCTAGAGAACCAGCAATTGAAAAGTTTCCATCAGTAAAGTGTCCAATTCTTAAATCATTTACTACTGCATTTCTATTTTGAATTGAACAGTCAGCATACATTGGGAAAGAAGTGGCAGGTACTGTACTTGTATACAATACCACATCATTTAAATAATATTTTACAGTACCATTTTCTATGGCTACTTTGAGAACATCCCCAACATTATATCTGGGTGCTGGACGTAATATTCTTGAACCACTTTCCCAAATTTCTATCCTACCTCCATTTCTTGTATAGAGAGCATAGTCAAAATTGAAGTTTGAACTAGCATTTGGACGAGCAATACCAAACATTCTATTACCACTTCTACTACTAATAGTACTAGAAACATAATAATTATCATAAATTTCATTGATTGATATGGCTGCACCATTCCAAGCATTATTACTTGCACTTGCTAGTTTTGTTACTGTATTTCCAGAAATGCTTACATTTGTGGCATTAGACCATACAACATCTTCTTCTGCTATTATACAGGAATAAGTAGTAGATCTATCCGCTGTAAGAATAATATCTGAACATTGTCCATATCCATACAGTGAAAATAACAATCCCACAAGAATAGGGGTGTAGTGTAACATTATTTTCTTCATATTTGTTAGTTGTCTAATAGTTTTCAAATTAAAATCTAAAAAATAAACTTATGTAGCTGGTAAGATATAAGTTTGGGGTCTTTAATCCAATTCTAGGTCCTTAAATTTGAAAAAAGTAATTGCTAATTTTATTTTTATTAAATACTTTTTTGTAATTTAGTGCGTTACGATAAAATTTAAGTTCGATCGTTATGTATGCTTTTCGTTTTCTTGGAGTTATATTTTGGTCAATATTTTCCATTACTTTGTCTCTAATTGTGTGGGTCTTTTTGCTTTTTCAGCACTCTTTTTCGTTGAGTATGGCAAGAACGTTTTGGAGTCCTGTCATTTTATTTTTTTCAGGGGTGGAATTTGAAATTAAAGGCTTAGATCGTGTTGATTTTTCAAAACCTCATGTCTTTGTAGCAAACCATCAATCATTTATTGATATTGTATGTATTTTTAAAGCGATTCCTGTTAATTTATATTTTGTGGCAAAGAAAGAGTTAAAAAGAATGCCTTTTGTGGGTTGGTATTTGGCTGCTATGAAAATGATATTTATTGACCGAAGTAATCGAATAAAGTCTGCTGAAAGCCTCAAGAAAGCAAGTATGTTGATTCGTAATGGTAAAAATGTAATTATTTTTCCAGAAGGTACTCGTAGTGTTGATGGAGAAATAGGAATGTTTAGAAAAGGAGCTTTTTTGATGGCTAAAGAAGCGGAAGTTTCAGTAGTTCCAATGTATTTGGAAGGTCCAAAAGATGTTTGGGAAGCAAATACATGGAAAATTAGAAAAGGTAAAATTCGTTTAGTGATTGGTGAGCCAATATCTCATACAGATTTTAGCAAAGATGAAATTGTATCATTTGCCAATACAACAAGAGAAAAAGTTTTAGCATTAAAGAATGAGTGATTTTCAAAGTGCTGTTTTTGAGAGAGATAATATAAAACTGCATTATTATGTTTTGAAAAATGGAAATCCTCCATTGTTAATGTTTCATGGTTTTGGTCAAACTGGAGAAGCGTTTAATGTCTTGGTGTCTTCATTGTCAAAAAAGCATGATATTTATTCATTTGATTTGTTTTTTCATGGAGAAAGTGATTGGTTATCAGTTGATTTGTATCAAAAAGAAGAATGGAAGCATTTTTTTTGCGATTTTTTGAAAAATGAAAAAATTTCAAGTTTTTCAATTTTAAGTTTTAGTATAGGAACTCGTTTCGCTTTATCTTTATGTGAAGGATTAGAAGATCAAAAAATAGAGGAAGTTTTTTTAATTGCACCAGAAGGTTTATCAATACATTGGTTCTACTATATGGTTACTTATGTGCCATTTTTTCGTCTTTTATTTTATGTAATTACTGTAAATCCTCAACCGTTTTTCAAAATAACGTCTCTTTTGCAAAAATTAAGTATTCTTAATAAGAAAGATTATCATTTTTTAAATAAAGTAATGATGGTCAAAGAACAAAGGTTACGTTTGTATAGAACGTGGATTGTTTTTAGAAAATTATTTTACAATCAAAGTTTGGTAGTTTCTTGTCTTAATAAGCATAAAATACCAGTAAAAATATTTGCCAGTAAGCGTGATAATTTAATTTCTTATCGTTTAGTACAATCTTTTGCTAAAAAAATAAAAAATGTGCATTTACAGACATATAGTGTTTCTCATTTCGGATTAATTCAAGCAACTAAAAGTTTTTTTGAACAAAAGATGTAAGTTCTTCTGTTGCTTGCTTGCTTAAGGAAATTACTTTTTGGCTATGTTCTTCTATGACCTGTGTTTGTCTTGATGTTTCTCTACATAGGTCTTCAATCATTTGAATGTTGTCCTGTATTTCTGTTCCTCCTACAATCACCACTGTTCCCTTGTATTTGTGTATTATCGTTGATAAAGAATCATAGCTTCTGTTTTGTAAATGCTCATTTATTTCTTCAAGGTATGAAGGTGTGTTCTTCAAAAAAGAGTTAATCATCGTGAGAATGAACTCATCATCTCCTTGTGCTGCATTTGTTAAATAACTTAGGTCTAAAATGTTGCTCTCAAAGCTTTCAAAAGTACTCATAGCTTTCTTTATCATTATTTATGAATCTCAAAATAATAGGTTAAGAGTAATTTTCCAACTATTGTTGTTATATTCTGTTTACATGTAAATTAATGTTTTGGAAAATATAAACTAAAAAAACTAAGGAAACTTTGGTGTTTGCAAAAGTTTCCTTAGTTTTGTCAGTGTATTCACTAGAGTATAATTATATGGAAACAAAAGAGCGAATTATAGAGGGGTCTATGGAACTGTTCTTCAAGTATGGAGTCAGGAGTGTTACGATGGATATGATTGCTTCACACTTGGGGATATCTAAGAAGACACTCTATGAAAATGTAAAAGACAAAAATACTTTGGTGGAAATGATGGCTCAACATCATTTTGATCAAGAGCAGCATGATTTAGAGAAGTTGTCAAATACAACTGAAAATGCTATTGATGAGATTCATCAGATTGCAGTTCAGATGAAACAGATGATCAGACAAATCAATCCAATTCTATTTTTTGACATCAAAAGGTATTATCCTAAAGTGTGGCAATTATTTGATAGTCAAAAATATGATTGTATAGGTGGGTATATCATCAATAATCTAGAAAGAGGAATTAAAGAAGGATACTATCGACCAGATCTTGATGTAAAAGTAATGATGATTTTCAAAATGAATCAGGTAGAGTGGGCTTTTGATACAGACTTCTTTCCAATCACAGAATTTAACCTCTTAGATGTTCAAATGCAGTTGTTTGAGCATTTTATTAGAGGAATTGTTACAAAAAAAGGGCTTGAATTATTCGAGAAATATAAAGAACATGAAGCAAATTAATAAAGCAATTTTAGTAGTGCTAGTCACACTTTTGGGTAAAAGTGTGTGGGCACAAGAAGCAACGAGTACAGGATCATCTACAGCAGGTGGAACTTATTCTTTACAACAATGTATCGATTTTGCCTTACAAAATCATGAGCAAATCAAGAATGCAGAGATTGAAAATCAAATTTCACAAAAGAAAGTAAAGGAAACTACTGGAATTGGTTTGCCTCAAGTTTCCGGAAAACTTGATATTATGGCAAATATTGAGGTTCAAAAACAATTTGTTCCTGCTGATGCTTTTGATCCTACAGCTCCTTCTGATATATTGATTCCGTTGGGGTTTGGTGTACCTTATAGTAATAATGCAAATTTGACAATTAGCCAATTGATTTTCAATGGATCTTATTTGGTAGGTCTAAAGGCAGCAAAGGTTTATACAGAACTTTCTGAAACAGCATTAACAAAAACAAAAATTGATGTAGTAGAAGCTGTAACGAAAGCATATTATTCTGCATTGGTTGCAGAAGAGCGTTTGAAATTACTCCAAATCAATAAAGACCAAATTGATGCTCTTTATGATGATATGAAAGTAATGTATGAAAATGGGTTGACAGATAAGTTAGAATTGCAAAGACTTGATGTAACAAGAAATAATCTGAGTACAGAAATTACAAAGATTAAAAACTTGGTAAACTTATCTCTACAATTATTGAAGTATCAAATGGGTACTGATTTGAATACAGAAATTTCTCTTTCTGAAAATTTAGAATCTTATGTGGCTACATTGACTCCAGCTGCTACTACTCAAGAGCCAAATTATGGGGCTAGAATTGAATATCAACAATTAGAAGTACAAAAGTTGTTGCAGGAGCTTGATCTTCAGAATAAGAAAGTAATGCGTTACCCAAACTTAGTAGGTTTTGCAAGTTTAGGATATACTGCTGGTGGATTGGATTTTGGACAATCAATAGATCTTGGAGATTGGGAGTCTTATGCAATAGTTGGTGTGACATTGAATGTACCTATTTTCTCAGGTCTTCAAACACACTATCAAATCCAACAATCTAAATTACAGTTACAACAAATTGATAACTCTTTCAAAATGCTAGAGAGAGGAATTGCCTTTGAAACATCACAAGCTCAAAGTGAATATGAGAATGTACTTTCAACAATTGAAACTCACCAAAAGAATATTGAGTTAGCAAAAGAAGTTTTTGAAGTAACTAAAATTAAGTATAAGGAAGGTTATGCTTCTAACTTAGAAGTTGTTCAGGCAGAGTCTTCTTTAAAAGAAGCTCAATCAAATTATTTTGGGGCTGTTTATGATGCTTTGGTAGCAAAAGTAGCAGTAGAAAAAGCATTAGGAAATTTACACAAATAAGAAATAAACAATTATGAAAAAGTATATAATCTCAGCAGGTGTTTTATCTGTATTATTGTTGACTGGTTGTCAAGCCGAAAAGACAGTAGAAGAACAATTAAAAGAGAAAAGACAAGAGATAATTTCTTTGAAAAAAGAAGTAAAGCTTTTGGAAAAAGAGCTGAACAAGGGCAAAGAAAAGAAAGTTAATACAATTCCTGTAAAAACAGAACAAGTAGTTTCTAAAGATTTTGAATCATTCTTTGATGTACATGGAGTAGTGGCTACTAATAAAAATATTATTGTAAACCCTGAATTTTCAGGGATGATCAAATCAATTAAAGTTAAGGAAGGTCAAAGAGTAAGCAAAGGACAAGTTTTAGCAGTTTTAGATACTGAATTGATTGAAAGACAAATCAAAGAAGTTGAGAAAGGGTTAGAATTTGCTACTCAAGTTTTCCAAAAACAAGAGAACTTACAAAAGAAGAATGTAGGTACCGAAATTCAGTTTTTGGAGGCAAAGAATAGAAAAGAATCTTTGGAGAAATCTTTAGAGTCTTTAAGATCACAATTGAAGAAAGCTTATGTGAAAGCTCCAATCAATGGTACAATTGACGAAATTTTCCCTAATGTAGGTGAATTGGCTAGTCCACAAAGTCCAATGGTTCGATTGATTAATATTAGTGATGTATTTGTAAAGACAGATATTTCTGAAGCTCACTTAGGAAAAGTAAGTGTGGGTGATGAAGTAGCTGTAATCATGTCTTCATTGAATGAGACTGTAATGGGAAAAGTTACTTATGTAGGTAAGTATATCAATGCAATGAACAGAACATTTTTGGTACATGTAGACATTCCAAACCCTAAGGGAGTTTATTTACCAAACTTATTATCTGTGGTTCATTTCGGTAATGAGTTTGTGAAAGATGCTGTAATCATTCCTACAAAAGTTCTTCAAAATGATGGAAAACATGATTATGTGTTTACTATTGAAAACGGGGTATCTCACAAGAAAAATTTAACAATTGGTTCATCTTATGATGGTCAAACAGTGATTAAAGAAGGTTTGGCTGCTGGAGAAAAGCTTGTTGTAGAAGGACAAACTACAATTGTAGAAGGGTCTTTGGTAGAAGAAAAATAATCCACTAAAAAGAAATTAAATATGGATTTGAAGAAAACAACAGAAAAAGCACAAAGTGTGGTAAAAGAGTTTGGACTCTCTACACTTTCGGTGAAGAATAAAACAACTGTACTTTTCCTTACTGCAATTATTCTAGGCTTTGGTTTAGTATCTTATATGCAGACTCCTAAGGAGGCGTTTCCAGAAGTATCTCTTCCTACTATTTATGTAGGTACAGTGCATCCAGGTAACTCACCTTCTGATATGGAGAACTTGATTACTCGTCCGATTGAGAAAGAATTAAATTCTATTTCTGGAGTGGATAAAATTACTTCAAGTTCTGTACAGGATTTCTCTACGATTATCATTGAGTTTGATTCTGATACAGAAGTAGAAGAAGCACTACAAGATGTAAAAGATGCAGTTGACAAGGCTGAATTACCTTCTGATTTGGATAGTGATCCAAGTGTCAATGAGATGAATGTTTCTGAATTCCCAATTATGAACATTAACCTTTCTGGCGATTATAGCTTTCTTCAGTTGAAAGGATATGCAGAGTATTTGGAGGATCGTATTGAGAAATTAGATGAAATTTCAAAAGTAAACATTAGAGGTTTGCAAGAAGAAGAGGTTAGAATTAATGTTGACCTTTATAAGATGCAAGCTTTACAGTTGAGCTTTAGAGATATTGAAAATGCAATTTCAGCGGAAAATGTAACAATTTCTGGTGGTAATATTTTAACAGATGGCTTTCGTAGAACAATTCGTGTAGTTGGAGAATTTAAAGAAGTTGAGGAGTTAAACGAAATCATCATTAAGAGTGAGAAACTGAACATTGTTTACTTAAAGGATATTGCGACTGTAGAGTTTGATTTCAAAGAACGTGAATCTTATGCTCGTTTGGAAGGAAACACTGTGGTGATGTTGGATGTTGTGAAGCGTAGTGGTAAAAACTTGTTAGCAGCTTCTGATAAAATTAATGAAATTGTAGATGATGTACGAAACAATGTATTCCCAAAAGATTTAGAAGTAACAGTAACATTAGACCAAACTATCAATACACGTAGTCAGGTAGCAAACCTTGAAAATAGTATTATTTCTGGGGTGATCTTGGTAGTTGCAGTATTATTATTCTTCTTAGGAACACGTAACTCTTTATTTGTTGGTTTGGCAATTCCGACTTCGATGCTTTTATCATTCATTATTTTGGGTGCATTAGGAATCACAATTAATACAATGGTATTATTTGGATTAATCATGGCTCTTGGTATGTTGGTAGATAATGGTATTGTGGTAGTAGAGAATGTCTATCGTCTAATGGATGAAGAGGGATACAGTGCAAGCAGAGCAGCAATTGAAGGAGTAGGAGAGGTTGCTTGGCCAATTATTGCTTCTACAGCAACTACTTTAGCAGCCTTTTTACCATTGGCTATTTGGCCAGGTATCATGGGAGAATTTATGAAGTTCTTACCAATTACCTTAATCATTGTATTAGGTTCTTCATTGTTTGTTGCCTTGGTGATTAACCCTGTATTTACAGCCTTATTTATGGTTGTAGGAATTGATAAAAAAGGAGACAAAGCTTGGTTGATTAGTGGTGGTGTTTTAGCACTATTAGGAATTATTATTGTAATTGCTTCTCCAGATGGAGGAATGAAAGGTCTAGGTAATTCAATGGCTTTATTAGGAATTTTATTCATCTTAAACATTTGGGTATTAACTCCTGCTGCCAATTGGTTCCAAAATAGCTTCTTACCAATATTGGAAAATGCTTATGAGAAATTATTATCTTTTGCCTTGAGTAAAAAGACTCCAATCTTTGTATTCATTGGTACATGGTTACTATTGTTCTTCTCATTTGCTTTGTTAGGAATTTTCCCTCCAAAAGTAGAATTCTTCCCTGCCAATGAACCAAACTATGTAAATATCTTTGTTGAAAAACCATTGGGTACTGATATTGAAGTTACAAATGGGTTTACCAAAGAAATTGAGAAAGAAGTAAATAAGATTATTGAACCTTATCGTTTTGCAGTAAACGCAGTGATTACTCAAGTTGGAGAAGGAACTTCTGATCCAGGTGATCCATTATCTGGTGGAATGGGAAATAAAACTCCTCACAAAGCACGTATTACAGTAGAGTTCGTGCAGTATACACATCGTATCGTGCCAGGTACAGACTCTACATTGAATACAAATGATGTATTGAATGCATTACGTGATAATTTACCACAATACCCAGGGGTACAGTTAAATGTTGCTAAAAATAGTGCAGGTCCTCCTGCTGGTCCGAAAATTAACCTTGAAATTACAGGACCAGAATTTGAAGAATTGATTAATATTAGTTCTGATATTCGTAAGAGAATTAATGAATCTGGTATTAAAGGTATTGAAAAATTAAAGTCTGATTTACAATTAGGAAAACCAGAATTGATTGTTGATGTAGACCGTAAAAAAGCAAGACGTTATGGGGTTTCTTCTGCAACAATTGCTATGGAATTAAGAACTTCTTTGTTTGGAAAAGAAATTTCTAAATTTAAGCAAGGAGAAGATGACTATCCTATCCAATTACGTTTGGCTGATAAATACAGATACAATAAGGAAGCTCTAATGAACATGAGAATTACATTCCGTGATCAGATGACTGGACAAATGAGACAAGTTCCTATTTCTGCAATTGCTGATGCACATAATGTTTCTACATATGGATCAGTAAGACGTAAGAACTTAGATCGTATTGTGACTTTGTATTCTGATGTATTGGAAGGATATAATGCAACAGAAGTAAATGATGCTTTGAAAGAGTTATTAGCTGATTATCAAACTCCAGATGGATATTCATTCAAATTTACTGGAGAGCAAGAAAGTCAAGAAAAAGAAATGGCGTTCTTACAGTTAGCTTTGATGATTGCCTTATTCTTAATCTTATTGATTATCGTGGCACAATTTAACCGTATTTCTTCTCCTGTAATCATTTTGAGCTCTGTTTTATTGAGTACAATTGGTGTATTCTTAGGATTAGTGATTTTCAATATGGACTTTATCATCATCATGACAATGATTGGTATTATCTCACTAGCAGGTATTGTGGTAAATAATGCCATTGTATTGATTGATTATACAATTTTATTGATGGATAGAAAAAAGGCAGAACTAGGAGAGAGTGAGAAATTCACAAAACAAGATTTGGTTGATGCAGTAGTAAAAGCTGGTAAAACAAGATTGCGTCCAGTATTGTTAACAGCAATTACAACAGTATTAGGATTGATTCCATTAGCAATTGGTTTGAATATTGATTTCTATGGTCTATTCAAGGCATTCAATCCAGATATCTTTATTGGTGGTGAAAACGTGATCTTCTGGGGACCAATGTCATGGACAATTATCTTTGGTATCACATTCGCTACTTTCCTAACATTGATTGCTGTACCAGTAATGTTCTTATTGGTAGAGCGTTTCAAAGGATTACTATTTAAGCGTTTCTAATTTATAGTCAAGCAAAATTTGAACGCTAAAAAAGCTACCTCGTTATGAGGTAGCTTTTGTGTTTTTAGTTAATTAATTCCGTAAGTCTTTCTATTTCTTCTGGACTCACAAAGCCTGTTACTTTCCATGTTTTCAAGTCCAATTCTTTGGTGATATAAGGTTCTTTGGCACTTTGTATTTCTCCATCATTACTTTTATCTACTTGAAACTTCATCCACACTTTATTCTCTTCAAACGGAATTTGGAACTCATATAGGTTTAATCCTTCAAAAGCAAAATGATGCATTTTTTCATGATCCAAATCATAAATAAAAATTTCTCTCAGGTCATCTTCATTCAACTTTTGATCTTTATTAGAGTCTTTTGTAGTTGCTTTAATAAATAAGAAATGAGTAGAATCAATCATATGATTTGTGAAATCAGTAATGAATATCTTTTCATCAAATAAGAACTGTTTTTTGTTCTTCAGTTGGTTATAAATTAATATGTTGTTGTATTCTCCTGTGTAGTGATAGTATGATTTACGGTTATAACCTCCTTTATCCAAGAAGAGACTACCATAAGAAGAAGAAAGTTTTCTTTGTTGATTTTATCGGTTGTACGATTTTTCCAAATTCACTTGAGCTACAGGAATCAGATAAGTTCTTTTTACAGTATCTATCAGTTGAGCTTTCTCAAAGCTGATTTCTTGTTTAATCTTTATGATATTATTATTTACATTGGATGTATCAATGGTAAGAGAATGATCATTAGTTGTATGTCTATTATTCCTTTTGATATAATCTTTGATAAAGGTAAATAAACCAATGATGATAAGGATTGCCGATCCAGCAGTGATAAGGGTTCCAAATACTGCTAAAAGTTTTTGATTGTATCTTTGTAGTTTGTCCATGATTATTTAATGTTTTTTCATCTGTTTGAAAATGAGTGGGATAAATATATGTCATAAAAAAATAATTAAAAAAGTATCGCTCATATTTGTTTGAGATACAAAAAGGGCTACCTTTGTATCCGAAATTGAGAGAGGGAGTTTATTCTTGCCCGATGGTGTAACTGGCAACACGTCTGGTTTTGGTCCAGAAGAGTCTAGGTTCGAGCCCTAGTCGGGCAACTCAAAAAATATTAACAAAATCTCTCAATTTGCCCGATGGTGTAACTGGCAACACGTCTGGTTTTGGTCCAGAAGAGTCTAGGTTCGAGCCC
>JAAEPT010000076.1 GCA_024232295.1 Cytophagales bacterium | reverse complement strand
GTTGGATCAGTTAAAGCTGTTAAGGGGGTTAATTCTGCTAATTCCATGTTATAAAAATTTATTCATTAGGATAATGGCAATGACTACAAGGGCAATGATACCAATTTGCTTATAATTGTTGCTGACGACCTTTTTATCTCCATATGATACAATGTCATTACTTACTGCTAAATCTTGTGCTGACGATACGTTATCAAGCTTCTGAGCCTCTTTAGACTTCTCCAAAGACTTCATGGTAGGATACTTTCTAAGCATTTCAATAACCCCGAAGTATTTGGTTTCAGTAGCAGACATAATCAAAGCAAAGTTGTCTATGTTCTTTTCTAATACCTTTTTATCCTCTGGAGAAATATCAGTTTGTAATGTAGAAGAAATCGCCTTTTGTAATTGATTATGGTGATTTTGCAAAGTGCTAAAATCAATCAATTCATCTATTTTTTCAATGGCTAATTCTAAACGAGCTACTTCAATGTCTTTGAGTTTATGAAAAAAAATACTAGTTGTTGAACTATCACTTTGTTTGGTTTTGTACACTATGTACTTTAACCCACCTTTTCTTTGCACATAATCTAATAACTTAAAGAAGATCTGCTCAGCCTTTTGATACTTCTTTTTGTATTCACTACTTATTCCCATTCTTTAAAAATTTAATGATTAGAAATGATAGAATGATTGCTCCTCCAGCCATGATCAGTATTTTCTTGGTAGATTCTTCAGCATTTTCTTTCTGAAGTGTTGCTGAAATAGAAGCCAATTCTGGATTGGATTGTGCTTCAGCTAACTTGTCTTGAACCTTTAACTTATCCTGTTCTAACTTCTCATTCACCTCAATATTCAAAGCATTGATATTTTTAGTGGCTTCATTCTGCAATCGAACACTCTCCTGCTGTTGGTATTGAGCATCTATTTTATTGAACTCTACCTGTGCCTTAGCTAAATCAGCTGTATAGGATTGTAATTGCCCATTTACCGTTATCAGGGAAGCATTTACCGATTCAAGCAACTTCTTTTTGGAAGCTGTGATATTACGAAGCCCCTCCTGTTCTTGCCAAATTGCACTTTTGGTAGGCCCTCTTTGCTCCCTACACTTTTGTAACTTTCTTCCAGAATGATCAGCTCTACAACTCTCATACCACTGATAAGTAGAATTCCACCGACCATTGTAATGCATTTGTTGTTTGTGAAGAGCCTCCTCATAAGCCTTCTTTTTTGCCTTTTGCTCTGCTTGTAAATCACTTAAGCGTTTTTGAGAAGAAGCAATCAATCCCTCATAAGATTTAATACTTGCATATGCCTTCTCTCGCTCTATTTTGATGAGTTGCTGTTGACTCATAATGAAAAGTTAGATTGAAAAAATGTGATACTTTCTGTGTAAAAAAAGGAGGATAATAACTAAAAAGATAATAAAGATGAGGGTAATGAATAACCATTTGGCTTGCCCTTGATTCACTGTATCACTTTCCTCTTTTAAGAAGTCTAAATACTGCTCTTGCATATCCATTTGACGACTTTGTAAGTCCTTTTCAGTCTTTCCAGTTAATCCATTTCCTAAATCCTTTAGACCACTAAGAAAACCATTACTAATCTCTTGAAAATTCATTAAAAACTAATTGTTTGTAAATATCCTTGAATCACCCCTCCAATCGTTCCTCCTTTGTAATGATTAGTGGCAAATAGATTTTGCTCCAATGCTTGATGATTTCCTCTTTGCTTTTTGGTCATAATCACCACTGAAATAATGATAATCCCAATTAGTAGAAAGGAACCAATGATTAGAGATAGTTTTACAGGCTTTGTCATTTCTGAAAAGTTTCTACAATTTTAACGACTAAATAAGCAATCACTAAACACACCAGTACACTCAATGCATTGAACTTCACATCAAAGTGTGAGGAAAACTTAGGAGACTCTTTGGGATAATATACTTGATACAAGTCTTTCTCCTGTTGATTTTCATTCCTTAACATCTCATAATGAGGATGAAAGGATAAAATATGATCCACATTTTGCTCACTTTTGGACATGTACTGAATAATTGCCTTCCTCAAATCCTCCAAGTTGTTTAATTGATACCCATTCCTTTCTAAATGAGCAATCAAATGTTTGTTAGGAGCATTCATATAAGCTAAAAAATGAGCAATACTCTCTGCTGGATTGTCTGTGTGATAAGCTGGTGTCACATAGCCTTCATTTTGATAAAAATTCATAATGTTGTGTTTACAAAAAAGCCAAACCAAGAGCATGGTTTGGCTTTATGATGATTGGATGTGACCTAAAAAGTCAAAAAATGCTTAAAATCTAAAAATGGTTATCACAAGATTATCCAAAAATCTTTACATCATTATCTCTACCAAAACCAGCTCCATGCTTCTCAATCGGTGATTTACCCAATAAAGCATTGGCACTATCTACACTGGTGGCTACATTAAAGGTAAGCTTGATTTTACGAGGCTTATCCATTCCACTTGCATTTCCTTCGTGTCGAGAAGCTGTAGTGGCACGAGTAATTATGAGAGCAGTTCCCTCATGTCCCCGTAAATAGACTCTGGAATCTTGATCAATCGCTCTTCCAGCAGAAGGGTC
>JAAEPT010000075.1 GCA_024232295.1 Cytophagales bacterium | reverse complement strand
TATACCTCCATTAGTACCTGCATAAACTTTATTGCCTTCTGCATAAATTGAATTAACACTATTTGAAACAGCAAAACCATTTTGACCTGATGTAATAGTTGTCCAACTAGCACCTCCATCTGAGGAAATAGATAAACCTCCAAAAGCAGTACCTACATAAATCATATTTTCTTTCACACAAATTGATTTAACATTATGTGAAGCTGCAAAACCATTTTCTCCAGAAGTAGTAGTAGTCCAAGTAGCTCCTCCATCTTCTGAAATAGATATACCTCCACTAGTACCTGCATAAACTTTATTGCCTTCTGCATACACAGAAAGAACAACATTTGAACTAGCAAAACCATTTTGATCTGATGTAATAGTTGTCCAACTAGCACCTCCATCTGAGGAAATAGATAAACCTACATCAGTACCTGCATAAATCATATTTCCGTCTGCATAGACTGAATAAACACTATTTGAAACAGCAAAACCATTTTGACCTGATGTAATAGTTGTCCAACTAGCACCTCCATCTGAGGAAATAGATAAACCTACATCAGTACCTGCATAAATCATATTTCCGTCTGCATAGACTGAATAAACAACATCTGAATTAGCAAAATTATTTTCTCCACTAGTAGTAGTTGTCCAACCTTCAGTAATCTTAAACCATTCATAAATAGCACCATCTACTTCATCTATCGCAAAACTAGCAGAAGAACCAACTACACTTGTTTGTACTATTGGTTGATTTAGAATTAGATTGGTATAGCTTAATACAAAATCATCTGTTTTTTGAAATAGTGATGTACCATAAGATACTGTATAGTTTATAGTCCCTTCATCTATACTAATGGTAGGGTTTATATTTGTTGTAAATTCGACTCCTTCTTTTTTCCAAGAAACCACATTATGGCTTGTGGCATCATAACCAACAAGTGTATCTTCTTGAGCAGTAACCACAACCGTATTATGAGAAATCAATCCATTGTTTCCATTGGATGTAAGGTCTCGTAATATGTTGTCTGCAATATTTGGAAATGTTCCATAAGCAGCAACTAAGTTGTTAGTATTATATATTGGAGCTATTGTACGAATTTGTGCAATTTCTTCTACTGTTAATGATTTATCCCAAATCGTAATTTCCGCTAATTGTCCATCAAAATAATCTGACTTTCCGTTGGCATCATACTCTTGCCCCAAAGAAGCAAACCAATCTGTTGCTACTTGAATATCCAAAGTACCAGATACTTCCTCTTCACCATTTACATAAACCTTCGCTTCTCCTGAGGTAATATCATAAGTGTAACCTACAAAGTACCACACATCATTGGATAAAGCAGTAGTACCATCCAAACGGGTTGCATCATCTCTCAGTGCCAGTTTTTCAGAATCTCTGATATAGAACAACGCTTGATTAGAGGCATTAGAACTTTGGATGGCCGAAATAGCATTAAGATCTCCAGAACCAATATTTGATTCTTTCTTCAACCACATAAAAACAGAATGACTTTTTCCTACTAAATCATCACTTACTGAATTTACTTCAATCCAATTACTCTCTGTCTCTTCAAAATCTAAATAGTTTACAGTATTTACAGGTATTTCTCTTACAATATCATCATTGGTACATAGTGTTTCATCCATTAATGAATCAACAGCTACACTTCCTTGAACTGTCATTGACCAAGTATCAGTACTTACTATGTGTTGATTTCTTGCAACAAATGAAAAATTACCTACTTCGAGAGTAGTAGTATAAGTTGTATTTGTACCAACTTCAACTCCATTTTTATTCCAATGTAAATCGGAATACCAACCTACTGCATTGAAGCCATTGATGTCTTGTACATTTTGATAGTTTTGAGAAAAACCATTTTCAAAAACACCATCATTTCCATTACCTGAGTGGTCTGTTAAAACACTTCCATTACCTGATTCTTGAAATACTGAATAGTATCCAACCAAATCATCATAACTTGGATGGGCATTGGTAATTTTTTCCTGCATTGCCAATTGAATCTCTCCAGGCATTAGCACTGTTTTCCAAACAGAAACTTCTGCCATATCTCCATTGAAATGATCAGAATCATTAGATCCATCAAATTCTTGACCCAATGAATATTTGGCATTTGATGGAATTGCTATTTGATTGGTATACCTAAGATTCTCTAGACCATCAATGTAAATGACAGTTTCTCCCGAAAAAGCATCATATGTATAACCCACATAATGCCATAGTTGATCACTCATATCAAAAGAAGCATCTCGAGTAGAGCCATCAAAGATCTCAATATTATCTCCTACATTATCAATGATAAACAAAGATAAATTTCCTCCTGTAGATGAATTGATTGCCAAAAGTGCTTGATTATCAGTAGCCACATTTGCCTCTGATTTTACCCACATAAAAATAGATCGGCTTTGACCTGCTAGGTCATCTTGCAAAGCATCTAAATTCACCCAATAATCTTGACTTTTATCAAAAGATAAGACTCCTGTGCTATTGGTATTGGCTTGATAAGTAACAGAACCCGAAGTTCCTACTACTGCATCCTGATAAATATCAGGAGTGGTTTGAACTTGCCCATACATGCTAAAGGGCAAAAGGAACAACAAAAATCGCTGCCACTTGATTGGTAATTTTTCTTTCATAAAAGGTTGTTTGATGGTTAAAATTGAAACAGTTATCTATTTCATTAGACAATATATACAGGTTATTTCAATAAAAAATGGTCAAATGTAACAAGAGGTCGAAATTGTGTAACAAGCGGTAAAATGTGCGTCTATCTTCTAAAAACGAACTTTAATATTGCTACAAACTCACAGATACTAGCCATAATCATTTTATGGGTTTTGTTATTCAGAGAATCATTACTATTATTGAGATAACACATTTATATTCATTGAGAAAAGTAAAAATTACATATCGACTTCTTATCCTAACATTTATTACTCTATTTAATCAGTCTTGGTCTTTTGCGAACCAAAATGTAATCACCATTACTGAAAATAGTAACGTAACTTATGTACTTGATAAAGCATTGTTATATAATGATACCAATAATGTGATTAGTCATGATGAGATTTTAAATAGAGTGTTTATCCCTTTTGAGAAGAAATTATATGGTGTTGAACCAGAAGCATTTTGGTTAAAAATCACTGTACGAAATACTTCAAAGCAATCCGTTATTCAATATTTTGGAATTGGTACCTTTGACTCTTCTTATTTTTATATCCTCCCTCAAACAGAACCTAAATTACAATTCTTACAAAAAATAAGTTATTATGATCCTCCAGCAGAACGAACTTTAAAATCTTTTAGAAATAGATATACTTTATTAACCATCCCTCCAGGTAAAAACATTTATTATATCAAAATTTTCTGTCAGTCAAAAGGATCAAAATATGTTAGAGGAACAAGCTTCAAGCACTGTTTTGAGTTTTTTGGGAAAGAATATTTTCTTGTTCGATTGCTCAGAAACAGAGTACATTTTCTTCTGACAGGAGCTTTAACAATTGTATTGTTATTCAGTCTATTCATGGGATTTGTGAATAAGGAAAAAGTATTTTTCTTATTAGCCTTTTATAACTTATGTGTCATTTTTTCCATTCAAAGTTCACATGGTATTTGGATTATAAATGGAATTGTTGAACTATATGAATTTAATAGAATTGGTTCCAAAGTATTCTATGTTATGTGTGTGTTGTCAGTAGGAATTTATGCCTTTTATGTACTCAAAATAAAAGAACTCTTCAATAATGCAGTTTTATTACTTTGGGGAGTTGCCTTTCTTATTTTGTTAATGAGATTATTTGCTTACATTTTTTATATAAAAAGCTTCATTCCCAAACATTCCTCAACTTGTTATGTTGTTATCCCTATTTTCATCCTTATTAATGCAGTCCTATCTTATCTTAAAGGGAATAAATCAGCCCTATTATTTTTAATAGGATTTTCCTTAGTGGTTGTTACCATGTCTAATTATAACTATCAGTTTTTACAAATTAATCAAGACACAAACTTCAATCGTTTCCTTGTATTATTAGCAACCTTATTAGAAAGTATCATATTTACCTACTTACATGTTTCTACAATTGAAAAGGAAAAGAGGGAAGCTTTAGAGCAAGTAAATCAACTGACATTAATACAAAATAGGCGATTAGACAAAGAAGTTAAGGAAAAAACTCAAGAATTAATTGAAAGAAATGAACGAGTAGAAGTTCTTCTAAAAGAGGTACATCATAGAGTTAAAAATAACCTACAGACCATTTCAAGTTTATTAAGTTTGAATGCTAGAAAAGTGAAGAGCTTGGGAGCAAAGGAAGTATTGATAGATGGTAAAGATAGAATTAAAGCAATTTCTGCCCTCCACCAAAATCTTTATCAAAATGAAGGCAATTATGATACTCATGTAAATCTCATGATCACCTTTAATGATATCATAAAAAATATTGATGCAACCTATAGAAAACAGGTTCAGAAGGTTCAAATTGATTTGGAGGTAGAGCATATCATGATGGATATTGACGATGCACTAAATATTTCTTTGATTCTGAATGAACTAGTGACAAATTCTTACAAACATGCTTTTAAAAATCACCCTGAACCTCAACTGGAAGTAGGATTTAAGAGTAAACAAAACTTTTATGAATTGGAGGTTTTTGATAATGGACTTGAACACAAAAAGTTGACTTCCTCTAACAATTCATTTGGTGTACAATTAGTTGACCTATTAATAACACAAACAGAATCAATTATGACCACATCATTTGAGCAAGGAACACATATTCATATTAAAATACCCTACTAGGAATAAAAAACTACTCGCCAAAAAATTCTAAGACAACCTTCCTATACATTCTTGATACTTCAAGTTCTCGGTCATCATCTAATATAATTCTGCAAGACTCAATAGAAGAAACTCTATTAATATTAACTACATAATTCCTATGAATACGAATAAAAGTTGGTGGTAATAATTCTAAAGCTTCTTGAAGACTTGATGTTTCCATAAAGTATTCTTCACTTGTATAATAAGTGATGTATCGTTTTCTTGATTCTAGATAATAAATATCCTTTAGGTCAACTAAATGAGTTTTATTGGGATTTGTTAGGTCTTTAAATGTTTTTTTTGATGAATTAGACACCTTCTTTTCTAGTTTATCTTCATTATGAAAAGCCAGTTCTAAAGCCAAAACTATTTCTGAAGGCTCACAAGGTTTCACTAAATAGTTGACTGGAAAATATTGTTTGGCTTCACGAAAAGTAGCACTATCTCCTTGACCTGTAATAAACAAAAAAGGAATATTTGTTTCTTCATAAAGGTATTTTGCAGCAGATATCCCTGACTCTTCTCCTTTTAGGTTTATATCTAAGATTACAAAATCAGGTTGATTAACTTGAATAAAATTAAAAAACTTCTGATAAGTTGAAACAACTCCTATAACATAATACCCTTCTTCTTCCAATGAAACCTTTACATCCTCTGCAAAAATGAATGCATCTTCAACAATAAGTATTTTTTTAGTCATAAAATAAAATTGCTCAGTCCTTTACAAGGACGAAAAAGAAATGAAGTGATTTAAAGTTTTAGGTTTCATAACTGTGTAACTGACTGATTTACAGCAAAACAATCTTACTTTTAGTTAGATATTTATAGTACTAATCAAAGTAGACGTTAACTAACTGAAATACAGATACTTATTTGTATTTTA
>JAAEPT010000074.1 GCA_024232295.1 Cytophagales bacterium | reverse complement strand
TCCTTTAAAGGGTTGAGTAAGTCATTCATAAAAAAACAGGTTGAAGTTGTGTTGTTACTCCTTTTAACCTGTTTTTTCTATTTTTGGATACTTAAGCGAAATATGATGGACGTATTGTTATTTATAAAACTAAAGAAATGATTTTATTTGTACAGATAATTTTTATAACAAGATCTTTTTATAAAAACTATTTATTAAGTACAATACTTGTTATTTGTCAATTAGTTGCACAAACTGAACGTTTCTTTTGATCCCTTCTAGTTTGGTTCTTCGAATCGGGGAGCCTTGAAAAACTTCATCAAAAGTATCTTGTGTGATTTCTTCCCAATCCTTTTCATTCAATTCACTAAATAGTGAGTTAGGGGTGAAGGCTTCTTCTTGGTGAGGTTGAGAAAAACGATTCCAAGGACAGACATCTTGACAAATATCACAACCAAAAATCCAGTCTTCAAATTTTCCTTGTACCTCTTGTGGAATCGCTTCTTTGAGTTCAATTGTATAGTAAGAAATACACTTACTACCATCCACTTGATAGGGAGCTATGATGGCATCAGTTGGACAGGCATCAATGCATTTTGTACATTTTCCACAGAAATCTTTTGTATAGGGAGAGTCATATTCAAGTTCTAAATCAATAATAAGCTCACAAATAAAGAAAAAACTCCCTACTTGTTTTGTGATTAGATTGCTATGTTTTCCCATCCAACCCAATCCTGATTTTTGAGCCCAAGCTTTATCCAGTACAGGAGCAGAATCTACAAAAGCACGTCCATTTACTTCCCCAATTTCCTCTTGAATGCTTCTTAAAAATTTTTTAAGCTTCTTTTTGATTACATTGTGATAATCCTTTCCATAGGCATACTTTGATACCTTGTATTTGCCAAACTCTAAATGGTTTTCGGGGAAATAATTGAGTGTGAGAGAAACAACAGATTTGGCACCATCTACTAGCTTTCGAGGGTCAAGGCGTTTGTCAAAATGATTTTCCATATAGCTCATTTCACCTTGTCTACCTTGTAAGAGCCAATTTTCGAGTCGAGGAGCTTCTTCTTCCAAAAAAGTTGCTTGAGCAATTCCACAGGACTGAAAGCCAAGTTCTTCTGCCTTTTGCTTGATAAATAAAGAAGCTTTTTGAGAGTTCATGTAGCAAAAATACACAATAAATTGTTCAAAAAATAACCCCAGTAAAGTAGGGGATACTTTACTGGGGTGCAACAGTTGTATATATGGCTATCGAACTATTTACTTTTAGAATTTGGAAGAGAATTCTTTAACTGCTGATACTAACTTTTCATTTTGTTCTTGATTTGTGACTTTTCCTTCGGCAAAATTTTCGAAGAAAGTTCCCAAGCTATAACCTTCACTTACATTTGCTCCTGTGTAGTTAGCAATGTGTTCTAGCCCTTTTCTTGCATTTGCTCCACCATATCCACCTGGAGATGCACTCAATACTAATAGGTTTTTGCCTTCTAAGTATTTCATGTTGATTCTAGACTGCCAGTCAAGAACATTTTTCAAGAAAGCAGTTGTACTTCCATTGTGCTCTGGTGTAGCAATGATTACCCCATCATGCTCTTGAATTAATTCAAATAATTTTTTTGCATTTTCTGGTTGTCCTATTGCTTCTTCATCATCTTGATTGTAAACAGGTACATCATAATCTTTTAAGTTAATTACATTAACTTCTACATTTTCTATTTTACTAACCACATAATTTAATAATTGTTGGTTGATTGAGCCTTTTCTATTGCTCCCTGCAAATGCTAATACTTTTTTCATTATTTTAATTGTTTTTACGATTTTTGTTTTTACGAATGTTAGGGTAAAAAAAGAGGCTAGCCTCTTAGCTTATCTAACAAAACATTTAATTGTTCAGTTTCTTTTTCACTGAGTTTTTCTTTAATTATTTCTTCAGTGTTGAATGCGTCATCTAATTCACTCAATAAATCTAGTCCTTTTTGAGTAATGCTAATGTTAACCATTCTTCGGTTTTCAGCATTTACATCTCTATGAACAAGTTCCATCTTCACGAGTTTGTCAAGTAAACGAGTTAAATCACCTTTTTTGTTGATCAATACTTCTTTGATTTCACTAGGGAAGCTAACATTTGGATGCTTTCCTCGAAGAATACGCAAAATATTGAAATGTTGTTCCGTGATTTTGTATGGTTTTAAATGAGCTACAATAATATCAGTTAGCCAGTTTCCTGTATAAATAATATTAATTGTGGCTTTTTTCCACTCACTTTTGAACTTTTTTTGTTTTATCTCTTCCTCTAATTTCAACTGTATTTTGGTTAGTTGTAATTACAAACTTATATCTGAATTTCTAAAAGTCAAAAGAAAAAATAAGAAAAATATAATACAATTGTTGAAATGTTATATGTTTTTTAGTTAGATCGTTTTATAAAAAAATCAATATGATTGGTTGAAATCAATTTTTTTATTTCAAATCAAGAAAACCTTCTTATTTTCTAACTTTATTTAAACGATTAGAATTATTTTTTGTGTAATTTTAGGGCTTGTATATCACAGAAAAAGTAATATTATGATTTCAGTTTCTAATGTTTCATTAAGTTTTGGTAAACGCACCTTATTTGATGAAGTTAATGTGAAATTTGCTTCCGGCAATTGCTATGGTGTAATTGGTGCAAATGGTGCAGGAAAATCAACCTTTATGAAAATTCTTTCGGGGGAGATTGAAGCAACAACAGGAAATGTTGCAGTAACTCCAGGAGAGCGTTTGGCTGTTTTGAAACAAAACCACTTTGAGTTTGATGAGTGTATGGTATTGCATACAGTGATCATGGGACACAAAGAATTGTGGGGAATCATGGAAGAAAAAGATGCTTTGTATGCCAAAGGTGAAGCATTTACAGATGCAGATGGAGAAAGAGTAGGAGAGCTAGAAGCAAAGTTTGCTGAGATGGATGGCTGGAATGCAGAGAGTGATGCAGCTGAACTATTAAGTGGATTGGGGATTACAGAAGACTTACATTATAAATTAATGAATGAGTTGAGTAATAACCAGAAAGTACGTGTATTATTAGCTCAAGCATTATTTGGTAATCCAGATATTTTATTATTAGATGAGCCTACCAATGACTTGGATGTAGAGACTGTTACATGGTTAGAAGATTTCTTATTAGATTTCAAAAATACTGTAATTGTAATCTCTCACGACCGTCACTTTTTAGATACAGTGTGTTCTCACATTGCAGATATTGACTTCAAGAAAGTACAACTTTTCACAGGAAACTACTCATTCTGGTACCATTCAAGTCAATTAGCTGCTAAGCAAAGAGCTGATAAAAACAAAAAGGCTGAGGATAAGAAAAAGGAATTACAAGAGTTTATCTCTCGTTTCTCTGCCAATGCTGCCAAGTCTAAACAAGCAACTTCTCGTAGAAAGTTATTAGATAAAATTGATGTAGAAGCAATTCAACCTTCAAGTAGACGTTATCCAGGAATTATCTTTTCGCAAGAGAGAGAAGCTGGTAACCAAATCTTGTCAGTAGAAAACCTTTCTGCTCAATATGAAGGAGAATCATTATTCCAAGATGTTAATTTCCACTTAGATAAAGGAGATAAAGTTGCTGTATTAGCAAAAAACAGTATTGCACTTACTCAATTCTTTGAAACAATTAATGGAGAAGAAGAGCCTGCTACTGGAGAAATTTCTTGGGGTGTAACAATCACTAAGGCATATCTTCCAAACGAAAATGCAGAGTTCTTTAACAAAGATGTGAATTTGATTGATTGGTTATGGCAATATGCTGATGATCCAGAAGCTGATGAAACATTTATCCGTGGATTCTTAGGTAGAATGTTATTCTCTGGAGAGGAAACATTGAAGAAGTGTAATGTATTATCTGGAGGAGAAAAAGTACGTTGTATGCTTTCTCGTATGATGTTACAAAATGCAAATGCTTTGTTATTAGATGAACCTACAAACCACTTGGATTTGGAATCAATTACAGCATTCAACAATGCTTTGATTGACTACCCAGGTACTGTAATGTTCACTTCTCATGACCATGAGTTTGTACAAACTGTTGCAAATCGTATTATCGAAATCACACCAAATGGTATGATTGATAAACGTTGTACTTATGATGAGTACATTAATGATGAAGACATAAAAGCTAGACGTGCAGAGTTGTACGCTCAATAATAATATTAGAAAAATGAAATTACATCACATTATGTTAGCAGGAGGTATTGCATTACTTTCTGCTTGTAATCCTACTCAACCAACTTCACCAAAGAAAGAAGTTGAATTGAAAACAAAGATAGACTCTGTAAGTTATTCTATTGGAGTTACTGTAGCATCAAACATTAAGCAAAACAAAGACTTAACAGAAAGTCTTGATGCTCGTATTGCTGCTGAAGCTTTAGTACAAGCATTAGATACTTCAATTACTCAGAAAATTTCAGAAGAGCAAGCAGGAAAAATCATGAATGCTTTCTTTGAAGAGTTAACAGCAAAAAAGATTGAAGGAGCAAAAGCTGAAGGTGCTGCTTATTTAGAGAAAAATAAAAACAAAACAGGTGTTGTAACACTTCCTAGTGGATTACAGTATGAAGTTTTGAAAGAAGGTACTGGAGACAAACCATTGCCTACTGATCAAGTTTCTGTACACTATCATGGTACTTTCATTGATGGAAAAGTATTTGATTCTTCTGTAGAAAGAGGACAACCAGCTGTTTTTGGAGTAACACAAGTAATTTCTGGTTGGGTTGAAGCTTTACAATTAATGCCTGCAGGTTCTAAGTGGAAATTAACAATTCCTTATAACTTAGCTTATGGTGAAAGAGGAAATAGAGGAATTCCTCCATATAGTACTCTAATCTTTGAAGTAGAATTATTAGAGATCGTTAAGCCAGATACTCCACCTGCACAATAATTTGTCTCAGGGATTTTAAAATATAAAAACCTCCATTTGTTGGAGGTTTTTTTGTTAAACAAAATAATATTATGGTTAGAACAATTGGTTTAGCATTGTTAGCAGCTTTGACTTTGGTAGCTTGTCAGAGTCCAAAAGAAACAAAGGTTGATAAAACAAAAGCTCCTGTTTTAGCAACGAAACTAGATTCTATCAATTATGCTGTTGGAATTGATATTGGTAATAATCTGAAGGTAAATGGAGTTAAGTTACAAGAAGTAAATACTGAATTGATTCAATTGGGTATTGAGCAAATAACAGATACTTCTATTCAAGCTTCCTTGACACCAGAAGAAGCCATACAATTGATTAATTCTTATTTGGGGGAGTTGGCTGAGAAAAAGCGTATTGAGAATTTGAAACAATATGAGCCTAATAAACAAAAAGGGCTTGAGTTCTTGGCAAAGAATAAAGAAAGAGAAGGAGTTGTTATACTTTCAAATGGTGTTCAGTATGAAATCATCAAAGAGGGGACAGGAAATAAACCTATTGAAAAGGATGAGTTTTTGGCTCATTATACAGGTTCATTGATTGATGGAACTGTTTTTTCTTCTTCCAAATCAAAAGGAAAACCTGCAAGCTTTAGTTTAGATTATGTAATTGAAGGTTGGAAAGAGGTGTTACCTTTGATGTCAGAAGGTGCTGTTTGGAAGGTTTATATTCCACAAGAATTAGCATATGGAAGCCGTAAGGCAGGAGAAATTCTTCCTTATAGTGCATTAGTTTTTGAAATAGAATTATTAGAAGTTATAAAAAAGAAAGATGAAACGAATTAGTTTATTAAGTCTGTCATTAGTGTTAATGATGTCTTTTTGGGCATGTAAAAAACAGCCTGCCAAAACAGTAGAAACACAAGAACCATTGCCTACATTTATGGATTCTGTAAGTTATGCTTATGGAATTAGTTTAGGGAATGATTTTAAGAATAATAAAGTAGAAGGAATGAATCCTGACTTGATTGCAAAAGGAATGAAAAATGTAGCAGATACAGCAGTAACTCCTTTATTAAGTGATCAAGAAGCTCAAGCTGTTGTTCAAAAATATGCACAATATATGCAAGAGCAACAACGCAAAGAAATGGAAGCTAAATATGCTGAAGTGAAAGCAAAAGGAATTGCTTATTTAGAAGCAAATAAATTGAAGGAAGGGGTGATGGTATTGCCTAGTGGAATTCAATATGAAGTGATTAAAGAAGGTACAGGAGAGATTCCTAATCGTAGTAGTACTGTTGATGCTCATTATACAGGAACATTAATTGATGGAACTGTTTTTGATTCTTCAATTCCAAGAGGAAAACCATTAACAATTGGAGTTACACAAGTGATCAGAGGATGGACAGAAGTTTTATTAATGATGCCTGTAGGTTCTAAGTGGAAAGTGACAATTCCTTATGAATTGGCTTATGGTCCAAGAGGTTCTGGTAAAATACCTCCATATAGTACTTTAATTTTTGAAATGGAATTGGTACGTATTGTAAAGTAATTGCATTTAAATACTAAAGGAGAAAGCATTAATAAAAAGGTTAATGCTTTTTTTGTGCTTTCTGATAAAGCCACAATTCATTTTGTTTGTTCAAAATGTACACTTGTTGATTTTGTATAGCAAGAAGAGAAGGGGTAGGGGCTGTGTGTAGAAATGTATGATGCTCATGTAAAAAAAGATGATAACATTGTATCTGCTCATTTTCTAGCCAATAGAT
>JAAEPT010000073.1 GCA_024232295.1 Cytophagales bacterium | reverse complement strand
TATTTCTGGTAATTGATACATGACACATTGATCTTTTACGTCCCATGAATATGCTGCCATGTCTCCCATGAGTGAATCACATCCTCCTGAATCGAATTTACATGTTAGTGGTTGCCCATGATTATTTAATACTTTTCCAGTCTTTTTGTTCATGGTTAGCTTTACTGTTGTTATGTAAGCATCAAATGAAAATTTGTAGACTGCTCCATATCCTTTGCAGTCATACCAACTTCCATCCTTAGATTCTTTTCCTTGGGTATTTACTTGAAGTTCTCGTGAATCGTTTACCATTCTTATTTTTATTGTATTCTCCGATAATGTTGTATCAACATAGAAATGTGATGTATATGCTTCTTTACATTTTTCATGTGTTAATTTCATGTCTCTTGTAATCTCTGCGTTAACTCTACTGATTTGTGAATGTGAGTACATTCCACAATGCCATACATTCTTGCTATATTTTATTGTGCATTTTATGGCTTCAATTTCAAATAGTGGGTTTAGTTGGTGAAATGATACTTTTGCTACTGCATGATCTATATCCTCATCTACCATTTTACATTCATCAACGTTTGTTAGAGAATATACCGTTGGATTTCCTGGGTTTGTGCAATCGTAATGTGTTACTTCTATGTTTGTTGCATGTTCTTTGTCATGATCCGGTATTTGTGTTTTTATATAATGATAAATCATCATTAATATTATAATTTGTGTTTTCATTTTATGTATCATATTTCCTTCCTTTGGGGTTTTTTGTGAAAGATTTTTATATGTGAGATGAAATTTTTATCTCGAAATTTGTATTGTTATTTGCATTTGTCTTTGAAATTTGTGTAATGCTTCTGTTAGTTCTGTTAATGGTGCTAATATTTGGTCAATTTGATCTTGTGTTTGTTGTGCTAATACAAATAAACTTGATCTTACGTTTATAATTTGTTGACTTATTAATTGTTGGGTTGTATCTACG
>JAAEPT010000072.1 GCA_024232295.1 Cytophagales bacterium | reverse complement strand
TTATTCAGTTTGATGATTTTATGAAAATGGATGTTCGTGTAGGAACAATCCTAGAAGCTGAATCTGTGAAGAAATCAAACAAGTTATTAAAACTAAAAGTAGATTTAGGTTTTGAGCAAAGAACGATTGTTAGTGGAATTGCGAAAAGCTATAAACCAGAAGATGTAATTAATCAGCAAGTTTCTGTATTAGTTAATTTAGCTCCTCGTAAAATCTTTGGTATTGAGTCACAAGGAATGATTTTGATGGCTGATGATGGGGAAGGAAAGTTAGCTTTTGTGAGTCCAACAAAAGCTGTTAAAAATGGTGAGACAATTGCCTAATTAAAAAATGATAATGCATAAAAAAGCGATTCAGTTTCCTGAATCGCTTTTTTGTTTTTAGTTATTTTACAATACTTACCGAACCTTGATATGTTTCGTTATGATCAATGGTTAAGATATAATAGTAAGTAGCAACAGGTAATACTTCTCCATTTTTAACCCCATTCCATGGTTTGTTGCTATTATAGAATGATTCATAAACTACATTCCCCCAACGATTATAGACTGCTAAAAATACGTGAGATTCTGGAGAAAGTCCTTCAATAATCCAAGTATCATTCAATCCATCACCATTTGGACTAAAACCATTTGGAATAAGGATAGGTCGTTTTAGGTAAATAGAAACAGTATCTGTTGCTTGACAACCTTCTTCTCCAGCAATTAGAATGTATTCAATGTTTTCTACGGCTTCAGCATTTGTCAATAAACTTTGAGGATTACTTAAATAAGTTGTAGGAGTCCATTGATAAGTAGGTGAGTTTGTACTTCCATTTAGTTGGAAAGTACTTCCTTCTTCTACTTGCATATTTTCTCCAGCATCTACTGTAGGTATGTCTAATACATTAATTGTTGTAATCGGAGAGAAGTTACCACAAGTACCATTGTCCCAGTAAACAGTATATTCTCCTTCACTATCTATTCCATTAATCAATAAACTATTTGTTTTTTGATTTTCTAATGCCTTATTGTCTTTGTACCAAGCAATGTCTATATTTTGAGCAGGGCTGCTTGTTAGTGTGATTTGTTCAGTTTCACAAATTGTTGTATCTGTAATATTGATACTTGGTTGAGGACTTGGAATTACATTAATGATTGCTTGTCCTTGTGTGGTCCCAGTACAAAAAGCATCTTTTACACTTACTAACTGATAATTGTTTTTTTGTTGCTCTGTAAAAACAAATGAAGAATTTGTACTTGTTTCACTAATTGTCTGTGTTCCATTTGTGTACTCAAAGGACCAAGGAGCTGTTCCTGTTAATTCAATTTCAACTTCTACTTTTTCCAAACCATTATCACAAATTGTATTATTTCCTTTTGTAGCAATTGTTGCAGTAGGAAGAGTATGTGCTGTCAGTGTATCAATTCCTTTGATATTAGCAGAGCAATTTTTTGAATCTTTCACACTAACCAAAGTATAAATTGCAGGATTGCTAATTAGAATTGTTTCACTAGCATTTGTAATATTGTTCTTTTCAATTGTCTTATTTTCTTCCAAGTAAGTAATAGTGTATGGACTTGTTCCTTTTGTAAAAGAAATAACCAAAGTATCAGAATTGGTACCATCATTACAAACTTTCTTGTCTCCAATAATTTGTAACTCTGCTTCAAATCCAACCAAATCAAATAATGTATCCACTAAGCTATTTGACTGACATCCATTGATAGTTGCATTAATATTAGAAT
>JAAEPT010000071.1 GCA_024232295.1 Cytophagales bacterium | reverse complement strand
TGCATGGATGGATAATGAGAGAAATTTACTCATTAGACAAGACACTTCTCAGGAATCTTGGGATACTTGGATAACTCTTTTTGCAATTAAGGTTTGGATAAGAAAAATCAACAGAAATACTTAAAACTTTAAATCACTTCATTAAAACCATATTTATTATTCAATTTATTTTTATGAAACAAGATTTTATTTTTGACATGGAAACATCCGATCCAGATGATGTTCTCACACTTTGTCTACTTGCCAATCATAAGTATGCAAATTTAAGAGCTGTCACTGTTACACCTGGTACAAACGAACAAATTGGTCTCGTTAAGCATGTTCTCAAAAGATTAGGATTAGACATTCCTGTTGGAGGATTTCGCATCAATGATGAAAGTATGTGGGTTTCTCCTTATTATTACAAATGGCTTGGTAAATTTCAAGCTGCTATTTCTGATGATGAAGGTTATAAAATCATTCAAGAAACTATCAAAAAATATCCGAATACAACTGTTGTAACAGGAGCTCCCTTAAAAAACTTCACATAAATTAGTGAAACAATTCAATTGGATAAATGGGTCACCCAAGGTGGCTTTGCAGGAGATAATGTAGTACCATCAGAATATCGTTTAGAAAAGTTTGAAGGAATGATTTCATGTCCTACTTTCAATTTCAATGGAGCTTCAAATGTAGCTTTATCTTTGTTAGCTTCAGAAAATATCAAAGAAAAGTATCTAGTTTCTAAGAATGTATGTCATGGGGTTATTTATGATTATGCTATGCATGAAAAGTTTACTCCATTTAAAGATGATTCTGCTGGAATCAACCTAGCGTATCGAGGAATGGAGCTATTTTTAAAGAAAAAATCAAAAGGAAAGAAATTTCATGACCCATTGGCTTTATCTGTTGCTTTTGACAAATCTGTTTGTGAATTTAGGGAAGTAGAAATGTTTAGAAAACGTGGTGGTTGGGGAGCAAATCTAGCAACTAACACAAATACTTTCATAAGTATTGCAGCTGATGAAGAAAAAATTATTAAAGTACTCACACAACAAAAATAAAAAGAGGGTAATCCATAAAGGACACCCTCTTTCTATATAAGGACAAAACGATCTTAATTATTTTTTCCCATAACGCTTACGCTCATTCTCTGTCAAGTAGATTTTACGCATACGAAGTGATTCTGGAGTAACCTCTACATACTCATCACCTTGGATATATTCTAAAGCTTCTTCCAAAGAGAATAATTTTGGAGGAGCAATTTTTTCTTTAGAATCCGCACCAGCAGAACGCATATTTGTTAATTGCTTTCCTTTCTGTACATTTACTTCAATATCATTTTCTCTGTTATGCTCACCAATTACTTGTCCTTGGTATAGTACAGCTCCTGGCTCAACAAAGAAAATACCACGGTCTTGTAATTTACTTAATGCATAAGGAGTACAAGGACCTGTTTCAGCAGAAATAATAGAACCATTGCTACGTCCAGGAATATCTCCTTTAAATGGCTCATACCCTTTCAAACGGTGATTCATTACTGCCTCTCCTGCTGTTGCAGTCAATACATTATTACGTAAACCAATAATACCTCTTGAAGGAATGTTAAACTCTAAATGTTGAACATTTCCTTTTGGTTCCATAATCGTCATCTCCCCTTTTCTTTGAGTAGCTAATTCGATTACTTTACCAGAAAACTCTTCAGGTACATCTACAACCAATGTTTCAATTGGCTCACACTTCACACCATCAATCTCTTTATAAATTACTTGAGGCTGACCTACTTGTAATTCATATCCTTCTCTACGCATTGTCTCAATCAATACAGACAAGTGAAGTACACCACGACCAAATACAGTAAACTTATCCTCAGTTTCACCATCTTTGATACGTAAAGCTAAGTTCTTTTCAGTTTCAGCATACAGTCTATCTCTAATGTGACGAGAAGTTACAAATTTACCTTCTTGTCCAAAGAATGGAGAGTTGTTAATTGTGAACAACATATTCATTGTTGGCTCATCAATCGCAATTCTTGGCAATTCTTCAGGGTTTTCCGCATCAGCAATAGTATCACCAATTTCGAACCCTTCTACACCAATTACAGCACAGATATCACCTGCGTGAGCTTCCTCTACCTTTCTTCTTCCTAAACCTTCAAAAACCTCAATTTCTTTGATTTTAACACGCTTAACAGTTCCGTCTTTTTGCATTAAAACAACCTGAGAGTTTGTTCTTAATGTACCTCTATAGATACGACCAATCGCAATACGCCCTACGAAATTAGAGAAGTCCAAAGAAGTTACTTGCATCTGAACATTACCCTCTACATAAGGAGCAGCAGGAATATGCTCTAATACTGAATCCAATAATGGAGCAAGGTCATCATTTTTATCTTGCCAGTCATAGTTCATCCAACCTTCCTTAGAAGAACCATATACTGTTGTAAAATCTAATTGCTCTTCTGTAGCCCCAAGGTTAAACATAAGGTCAAATACCTCTTCATGTACTTCCTCTGGACGACAATTTAATTTATCTACTTTATTAACAACCACAATTGGTGTTAATCCTAAACCTAACGCTTTTCCTAATACAAAACGAGTTTGAGGCATTACTCCCTCAAAAGCATCAACCAATAGCAATACACCATCAGCCATTTTTAACACACGCTCTACCTCACCACCAAAGTCTGCGTGACCAGGAGTATCGATAATGTTAATCTTTACATCCTTGTAAGTTACAGATACATTTTTTGATAAAATCGTGATTCCTCTTTCACGCTCCAAATCATTGTTATCCAAGATTAAATCATCAAATTCTTGGTTGTCTCTGAACAATTTGGCAGAATGAATAATCTTATCAACTAATGTTGTCTTACCATGGTCAACATGGGCAATAATTGCAATGTTTCTTATCTCTTGCATAATTTTATGACTTAACTATCCGACAAATGTAATGCTTTTCTTCTAAGCTATTGCTAAGCTTTTGTTATTTTTACAAAAAATTCGATAAGATTTAGAGAGATGATTTTAGAAAGTAAATATAAACCGACTTTTTGGTTGAGAAATGGACATATCTCCACAATTTTCACTTCTCTATTTCGAAAACATCATATTGTCAATTACGAACGAAAAAGAATTAAGACCCCAGATAATGACTTTCTTGACCTAGATTGCTTGTTTCAAAATAATCAAGAAAAGCTTGCCATTATATTCCATGGGCTAGAATCTGATACTCAACAGGATTATATGACTGGAATGGCAAAAATGCTATTTGAACAAGGTTTTCCATCATTGCATTAAACTTTAGGGGATGTAGTGGAGAAAAGAACAATTTGTATTCTTCTTATCATGGTGGACACACGACTGATATTCGTTACCTAATCAAAAAATATGAATCAGAATTTAATAAAATTTACCTTATAGGGTTTTCTCTAGGAGGAAATGCCATGCTGAAATATTTAGGAGAAGAGGCAACAAATATTTCGACTAAACTAAAAAAAGCAATTGCAATTTCTGTTCCCTGTGACTTTTTTGGTTCTGCTCTCAAAATTATCTACAAACCCAATAATTTCATTTATCAATATCGCTTTCTTAAAAAACTAAAAACAAAACTATTAGATAAGGCTCCTCTATACCCTAAACAACTTTCTGTGAATGAAATCAAAAAGGTAAAAACATTGGAAGAGTTTGATGATTATTATACCGCCCCTGCTCATGGGTTCAAAAATGGTAGAGATTATTGGCATTATGCAAGTACTTTAGATAATCTTCCTCATATCAAAGTCCCTACCCTTCTCATCAATGCTCTTGATGACCCTTTTTTATCAGAAAACTGCTTTCCTTATAAAATTGCAAAAGAACATTCTTTCTTAGATTTAGAAACACCTAAATATGGTGGACATGTTGGTTTCTATCAATCAAAACCTCTTTTGTGGCATGAAGAAAGAGCTTTGGAGTTTTTGGGGAAAAGCTAAGTACACAACTATAAATTAATTAGGACAAATAAAATAGGTGAGATCAATAAACAGACAATCAATAGTAAATGCTTCAATATTTTCTTCTGAATAAAACCTCTAATTATGAGTGTGATAGAAAAAATAATAAACAATACGTCCATCATATTTCGCTTAAGTATCCAAAAATAGAAAAAACAGGTTAAAAGGAGTAACAACACAACTTCAACCTGTTTTTTTATGAATGACTTACTCAACCCTTTAAAGGAGATCATAACTCACAAATCACTATACGGAAGACTGATTCATGTAGTTCAATCCAGTTATGGATTTGTTGGAAGGTTTTCGCTAACTAATTTATCAAGATGGACATTTGGACATGGAGGAAGTTTGAGTACTTTAGAGCGTTTTTTTGCGGATGATCATGATTGGAATGTTTATTTGATGGTTATTTTATCTCCTTTCTTGAAATTAATGTTAGGAGAAGACCTTATTCTTCCTGTAGATCAAACCACAGGGAAGAAATCTGGAAAACATACTTTTGGAAAAAGTAAAAACTATGATTCCAAAATCCAGTGTGTGATTCCCAGTATTTCTGTTTTGGCTATTTCTTTAATTCATATACAAAGTAAAATCTCTT
>JAAEPT010000070.1 GCA_024232295.1 Cytophagales bacterium | reverse complement strand
ATATTCATATTGGAATTGTTTTCCACAACTTTTACATAAATAGTTTAGAACTCATGTCCTTTTTATCCCATTTTTAACTATTTTAACACTTTGGCAGTGATAACAGCTTATTTTTATACTTATCTCGCACATAAATATAAGATAACACTCTCACTGTCAATCTTTTAATTATCATACATTTTCAATAACAACCCATTATTTATTCATCAACAATTAAATGACATTCTTAAACGTATAGAGCAAGTTGGTTTAAACTTCAAAAAACAAGACAATAAAAAAAGAGACTGCTCATATTTTGAACAGTCTCTTTTCAGTTACTTATTATCCTCAGAATCCTCTCTGTCAGTTAATTTCTTGTCTTCTACATTTTCATTAAGAAACTCATTGATCTTATCAATGTCAACATTACTTACTACTTCTCCAAAAGAATTCACTCGAATATCAAAGCCCTCAAGGTCTTTATGAACCTTAGGCTTTCCTGTTTTTTTCTTTGCCATAATTAGTCTTTTACTTGGTCTGCTAATTTCTCAATAGCAATCTCAATACGTCTTGCTACTTCTTGAGCTCCCAATGTTGCCAAAACACTCATCAAGTCAGGTCCCATACCTTCTCCAGTAGCAGCTACACGCAATGACTGCATCACTACACCCATTTTAACGCCTTTTTCCTCCAATACGTTCACCAAAATTTCTTTGGCACTTACTGAATTATAATCTTCTACTGTTTTGATTGTCTCTGCATAAGCTCCCAAAACATCCACAGCAGTAGCTGACCATTTCTTACGGATTACTTTTGCATCATATTCTTCTGGCTCAAAGAAGAAATATTTTCCATTTTCCCATAATTCAGGATAGAAAACAATTCTTTCTTTCAACATTTCACAAATTGCTTCTGCCTTTTCTTGAGAACATTCAATATTTTTCTCTTGAAGTACTGGCAATAAGAACTCAGCTAATTGAGCATTTGTTTTCTCTTTCAAATATTGTTGGTTGTACCATTTTGCCTTATCAATATCAAACTTAGTACCTGCCTTACCAATACGCTCTACTGAGAAAGCTTCAATTAAAGCTTCTAAATCAAACATCTCTTCATTATTTCCTGGGCTCCACCCTAAGAAAGCTAAGAAGTTCGTTAAAGCTTCTGGTAAATAACCAGCCTCACGGTATCCTTTAGAGAATTCTCCATCTTGGTTTGTCCAGTCTAAAGGAAAAATTGGGAATCCTAATTTGTCTGCATCACGCTTACTTAATTTACCGTTTCCTGTTGGTTTCAAGATTAATGGTAGATGAGCAAATTGTGGCATTGTATCCTCCCAACCTAAATATTTGTATAACAATACATGTAAAGGTGCAGATGGCAACCACTCTTCTCCACGAATTACGTGAGTGATTTTCATCAAATGATCATCTACTACATTTGCCAAGTGATAAGTAGGCATTCCATCAGCCTTCACTAATACTTTATCATCAATTGCAGAAGAATGAACAACTACCCAACTACGTACCATATCATTGATACGAACTTCCTCCTTACGAGGAACTTTCAAACGAATCACATAAGGCTCTCCAGCCTCCAACTTTGCTTTTACCTCATCTGCTGGTAAAGTCAAAGAGTTTTTCATTTGCATTCTTGTAATTGCATTGTATTGAGGAGAAGGAACACGAGCAGCTTTCAAACGTTCTCTCATCTCTTCCAACTCTTCTGGAGTATCAAAAGCATAATATGCATGTCCTGCATCAATCAATTGTTGAGCATACTGCATATACATTGGTTTACGTTCAGATTGTCGGTAAGGACCATATTGTCCCTCATTGGCTGGGCTTTCATCGATTTCAATTCCAATCCACTCCAAAGCCTCTACAATATACTCTTCAGCACCTTCTACAAAACGAGTCTGATCTGTATCTTCAATACGAAGAATCATTTCACCACCCATTTTTTTGGCAAACAAGTAATTGTAAAGTGCCGTTCTTACACCACCAATGTGCAAACCACCTGTTGGACTTGGTGCAAACCTTACTCTGACGTTTTTTTCCATTACTTTATTTTAATTATACAAAAAACAATACAAAAACAAAGGTAATTATTTAGTGGAAAAATTGTACTCAGCCCTTGCATAAATTTCTTTATGAGAAAGAATTTCACTAAATTTGCTTCCTTAAAAAATAAGCTTCATAATCTATAAATTATTATGGTAAGAGATAACGAGATTTTTGACCTTATTGCCAAAGAGGCAGACCGTCAAGAGAATGGTATTGAATTAATCGCTTCTGAGAACTTTACTTCTAAGCAAGTAATGGAAGCTATGGGGAGTGTTTTAACAAACAAATATGCTGAAGGACTTCCAGGAAAAAGATATTATGGTGGTTGCCAAGTGGTTGATAAAGTTGAAGATTTAGCAATCGCTCGTGTGAAAGAATTATTTGGTGCTGAATGGGCAAATGTACAACCTCACTCAGGTGCACAAGCAAATGCTGCAGTAATGTTAGCTTGTTTACAACCAGGTGATGCTATTTTAGGTTTTGACTTATCTCACGGTGGTCACTTGTCTCATGGTTCTCCTGTAAACTTATCAGGTAAGTACTACAACGCTAATTTCTATGGTGTTGAGAAAGAGACTGGACGTATTAGCTGGGACAAAGTTGAAGAGCAAGCATTAGCAGTTCAACCTAAATTAATCATTTGTGGTGCTTCTGCTTATTCTAGAGATTGGGATTATGCACGTTTGAGAGAAATTGCTGACAAAGTTGGTGCTTTGTTATTAGCTGATATCTCTCACCCATCTGGTTTAATTGCAAAAGGTTTATTAAACAACCCAATGCCTCACTGTCATATCGTAACAACTACTACTCACAAGTCTTTGAGAGGACCAAGAGGTGGTTTGATCATGATGGGACAAGATTTCGAAAATCCTTGGGGATTAAAAACTCCTAAAGGTGTTGTGAAGAAAATGTCTCAAATCTTAGATGCATCTGTATTCCCAGGTACTCAAGGTGGACCATTAGAGCACGTAATTGCTGCTAAGGCTGTTGCTTTTGGCGAGTGTTTATCTGATGAGTATGGTACTTATGCTAAGCAAGTAATTGCAAATGCTCAAGCATTGGCTAATGCAATGGTAGCAAAAGGATATGATATTATCTCTGGTGGTACTGATAATCACTCAATGTTAATTGACTTAACATCTAAAAATGTTACTGGTAAGCAAGCTGAAAATGCTTTGGTTGTTGCTGACATCACAGTAAACAAAAATATGGTTCCTTTTGATACTCGTTCTCCATTCGTAACTTCTGGTATGCGTTTAGGAACTTGCGCAATCACAACTCGTGGTATGAAAGAAGCTGATATGATAAAAATTGCTGAATTAATTGACAAAGTAATTACAAACTTTGAAGATGAGGCTGTATTACTTGAAACTAGAGCAGAAATTAATGAGTGGATGAAAAATTTCCCTTTATATAAATAATTAGATTTTTTCTAAAAGTACAAAGCCATTCTGAGTTATTCAGAATGGCTTTTTTATTACCCTTATATCACCTTCTTACTTTTAGTATAGAAGAGGAACTTGATAATAAACCTCCTTCTTCTACTACAATATCTACATTTTGTAATGTTGCGTTATCTATTACTAATTCTCCTCCTGACTTTATAACAATTTTTGGAATAATTTCATCATCACCTGTAGATCGAATAGTAGCCCCATTATCAATAATTAATTTACTTCCTTGAGTAACTAAAACAGTTCCTTGTGGTGGAAGAATTAAATCACAAGACAATGTGAATGTGGCACTATCTTGAACATTTATATTTCTATATATTTTTGAGTTTTTATTCCACAAATAATCTGAATTAATATTTATTGGAGCTTCTGAAAAAACATCCTTTTTAACATACTTTCTGATACTAGACAAAGCCAATGCTCTGTGGATACAACCAATCTCCAAGGGACTCAAAAATCGTCTATAAGAACATCCATCATTATTCATAACACTATGTATACATTGTACACAATTTGTACCTACCTTATTTGTATGATACAAATCCAAACTATGCCCTAGTTCATGAGCAAGTCCCCCTGCCCCAGAAATCCATTCATATACCTTTTCCCAAGGGTGTTTAGCTGGTGGATCACAAGTAATGACTCCAGTTGCTTTATTTTTCAATTGTGTGTATTTCACAAAAAGGTTTTGCATGTGTACTTTTGAACTCCTATCTAGATCAGAAAAGCTTGGGAATTGAGAAGCTGCTTTTGTTGAATATAATCCTAGCTTACAAGATTGATTATCCACAATTTCCTTATATGCATAGGCTGATTCTGTAAAAAACACATTAATTGCTGGAGGAATATCTTTCCTTTTCACAATTTCATCATGAATATCATTTAAAAACCAATTACGCCTTCCAGGAATGAGTTGGGCATTTTTGTTTGTTGGAGTACTTTGATTATCCCAATAAGCTGAGTTTTTGATAAACATTTTATTGACCAAAAATCTGACTTTAGAATCTTTTAGGATAGGAGTGTCTATGTTTTGATAAGAAGGGCAATTACGATCATAACTCCCACGAATGCTACTGTATATCTTATTTAGATTGGAAATAATATCGTCAATATATTGTTGATGTTCTGGATTATCTTCTTGAAAATTTCCTGTACCATCATCTTTCTGCATGAAAATAAAATTCAGATAGATTGCTTTGATTGGTGTATTGGTATCAGGAATGAAACTAGCACCCTTTTTATAATAATCAACGATTGGCCAATTATCGTGTGATGAAGACATATGGAGAGGTGTCGCACTTGAAGATACACAAGATATTTCATCCTCTTTTTCTAGCTGAGCAAGAGAAATAAAAGATAAGAATAGAAAAAATAGATTAAACAGCTTTTTATGAAGTTTCATAGTTGAGTTTATGGTTGTTCTTAGAACTATAGTTACCCCTTAAATTAAGACTACAAGTTAAGTTGTAAATTACGTATATTAAAGATATGAGAACAAAAAGAAAATTTACAGCAGAATTTAAGGCAAAAGTAGCTTTAGAAGCGATCAAAGAAGTAGAAACGATTTCTACTTTAGCCCAAAAATATCAACTTCATCCGACTCAAATTAATGGATGGAAAAAGGAGTTTCTAGAAAATGCTTCTTCTATTTTTGAAAGTAAAAAGAGTAAAAAAGAAGAAAAATCTACGAATGAAGAAGAACTTTATTCTAAAATTGGTAAGCTTCAAGTAGATTTTTTAAAGAAAGCCTTGTCCTAGACCAGTCTGTTTCTGCTCATAGAAAGTTAGTAGACAAGGCACATAAATTAAGTATATCCAAGCAATGTGAGTTATTATCCATTCATAAATCAGGACTTTACTATCAGCCCAAAGGCGAAAGTGAAGAAAATATAATGCTAATGAAATTGATTGATGAACAATACACAAAACATCCTCATATGGGTGTTCCTAGTATGACCAGGTTGCAAAAGGATAAAGGACTTAAAGTTAATCATAAACGAATAGCTAGACTTTATAAAGTGATGGATATTTGTTCTTTAGCTCCTGGGCCTCATACTTCAAAAGGTTGTAAAGAACATAAAAAGTATCCCTATTTACTCAGAAACCTAGCAATAGAAAGAGTACATCAAGTATGGGCTACTGATATCACTTACATTCCTATGGAAAAAGGATTCTTCTATTTAATGGCAATTATTGACCTTAAAAGTCGCTATATTTTACATTGGTCTATTTCCAATAGTATGGAAGCAGAATGGTGTAAACAAGTGATGAAAGAATGTGTTGAGGAGCATGGAAAACCAGAAATAGTCAATACAGATCAAGGTGCTCAATATACAAGCGATGTGTTTACGGACTATTTATTAGAGCAAAATATTCAAATTAGTATGGATGGAAAAGGCAGATCTATTGACAACATTTTTATTGAGCGTTTTTGGAGAAGTATCAAATATGAAAAGATTTATCTGAATGTTTATGAAAATGGACAAGAGCTCTTATTGGGAATTATTGAGTATATGAACTACTATAATCAAGAAAGAAGACATCAATCACTTGATAATTTGAGACCGATTGATATCTTTGAACAAGGAAAGAAAATCGCTCTTCAAACGCAAAAATAAAGAATGATTTCAGAACCCGTCAAGACCAAGGCGAGAGGTCTACCACAGCCGCAACACAGACCTGTCTTGACCGAACCTGAAACATCCTTAACAAAGCTTTTGAAGCTCACACTTTCCGAAAAAATAAATTATTTTTACTTAACTTTTAGTCCTAAACATAGGGGTAGGTATATTTCATTTTATAAACTAAATTTAAAAGTAGATTATAAAGTAGAATTTAGCCCTTGACAAAGTATGTACAAAAAGAAGAAGTTTTCTAACGAACCAAAACCCATTGATCCTAAAAGTGCTTTTCTGAAAATGGCAAAATATTGCTCATATCAAGATCGATGTGAAAGTGATATTTTGTTGAAACTCAATAAGTATTTATTGACTGATAATGAAAAATCAGATATCATTGAAAATCTGATTGAAGAAAAATTTCTGAATGAAGAACGATTTGCTCGTTCGTATGTAAGAGGAAAGTTTAGAAGTAATAAATGGGGAAGAGTAAAAATCAAACAGGCTCTTAAAATGAAAGGTATAGATAGTTATCTTATCAATCTTGGTTTTGAAGAGATAAAAGATGAAGAATATCTCCAAACTTTGTATGCTTTGTTTGATAAAAAAGATGCTCAAGAAAAAGAACAAGACCCTTACAAACGAAAAGCAAAAATCATAAATTTTCTACTAAGTAAAGGTTTTGAATCTGATATTGTCTTTAGTGTAGTGGAGGAATGTATGAGTGATTATAATAATGAAGATTCTAGTTCTGAATTTTAGGAGCATCATCATTTCTTAATCTCAAAGCTTGTAATAAATTCTTACCCCCTAAAACAAAATATAACCAAGCCTGTTTCCAACGATTCCCTAACAAAATAATGTGAATATGCCATCCTTTCTCTCTTCGAGCACTATAACCACTATATAAAATGGTAAAAGCTTCTTCATCTCCTACTATACTTTTGGCAACTTCTTTTGCCTTCTTCACCCCTATTTCTAACATCTCTGTTACTTCATCAACAGTAGGCTGACCATTTTTTTTTGGAAATGTCACTAAATAATAATTAGGAATTAAATCTTTCTCTATTTTAATTAATTGACAAAATCGACCAGATTTTAATTTTATTTCCTTGTAATACTTTATAATCACAAAAACACCTAAAATGTAGTCCTAACATAAAAGAATTATTCTTTGTAGAAAAACCACTTAATCAATTCTCTATATCCAATTTTTTGTCCATACATCAAAATACCTACTCGATAAATACGGCTAGCCATCCATGTTGTCAAAATAAAACCCATAATCACACTTAACATTGCTCCTGCTAGTTCCCAATAGAAGTATGGATTACTATCTGCAAAAGGCAAACGAACCATTGTCACAATGGGTGATGAAAAAGGAATAAAAGACATTACTTTTGCCAATACTCCATGTGGATTACTGATGATATTTGGGGTCATCATTACTGAGAATAACAAAGGTACAGTCAATGGGAAGATAAATTGTTGTGTATCTGTATCTGCATCAGAGGCTGAACCTACAATGGCGAACAAAGCTCCATAAAGTAAATATCCTGCAATGAAGAAAAACACAAAAGAACCAATGATTAAAAATAAATCGAGTGATTCTAGTGTAGAGACTAACATGTTCATATCCATTGCCAAATCCACATCTACTCCTTTTGCCAAAGTATCTTGCAAGTGCATATCAGAATATCGATACAATTGAAAGTAATTGGCTAATGTATAAGTAATTCCACCACTTAGTCCTGCCCAAATCAAAAACTGAGTAAGACCCAACAAGCAAATTCCCACAATTTTTCCAATCATTAGATGAAAAGGCTTTACAACAGAAATCATCACTTCTACAATTCTGTTTGACTTCTCCTCAATCACTCCTTTCATCACCTGAATACCATATAAGAAAATGAAAAAGTAAATCAGAATCACTCCCATATAGCTCAGTACTTGTTTTACTACATTTGCCTTTTCATAGCTTTGTACTTCTATTTTCACTCGCTTTACATTGATAGGAATTTCTCCTCGAATGTAATGCTCATAAATCTTCTGTTTTACAGTACTTTCAATGTAGCGATAATATACTTCATGATTAGATTTGGTATAGACTTCTATTTCACTAGATAAATTAGAAGGAATGTGTACTAAAGTTTGAATCTCTGGAGAAGCATGAAATAATGATTTAGCTTGTACATAAGCTTTCTCCATTCGGATAAAATGCAGATTTTTGGTATTTGAAAACACATTCTCAAACAAAGTACTTTCATCAGCAATCAATACTTTATGAACAGGTTCATTATCCAACTGTGCAAACCAAACAGGCCCCATCATCATGACACTCATAATCAATGGTCCTAAAAAAGTCATCATCAAAAAAGATTTCTTTTTGACACGACTCAAATATTCTCGCTTAATGATATAACTAATCTTGTGCATTGAGTTCTGGCTTTACATGTTTCAAAAATATATCATTGATTGAAGGTAATTTTTCTTTGAAAGAAACAATTTCTCCATACTTCATCAATTCCATCAACAAAGCATTCGATGTAATTTCTGTTCCTTCCTCTACCATTAAGTCCAAACGAAGAACTCCATTTCTTTTTCGTTCTTTCAAAACCTTCACAAAAGGAATATTGACCTTGTCTGCTTTTATCTTAACCGTATAAATTGCCTGTCTATGATCTTCTTTAATTTTATCAATTCTTCCAGAAAGCACATTCTGAGAGCGATTAATAATTGTAATTTCATCACATAACTCCTCTACTGATTCCATTCTGTGGGTAGAAAAAATAATGGTTGTTCCTTTTTTCTTTAATGCTAGAATCTCTTGTTTTACAATGGCTACATTTACAGGATCAAAGCCAGAAAAAGGCTCATCAAGAATCAATAGTTTAGGATCATGGAGAACAGTGGCAATAAATTGTATCTTTTGCTGCATTCCCTTTGACAAGCCTTCAATGGGCGTATTTTCTCGATCTGCAATGGACATTTTCTCTAACCAATAAGAAATCTTTTCCAAAGCTTCTTTTTTGGAAATACCACGCAATACAGCTAAGTAAATAAGATGCTCTTTTACTGTCATCTTTTTGTACAAACCTCTCTCTTCTGGCAAATACCCTATCATAGGAATATGCTTTCTTACCAATCGCTCTCCATCAATAAAAATCTGACCAGAATCTGGAGCTGTAATTTGAGTAATCATGCGAATCAAAGTAGTTTTTCCTGCTCCATTATGTCCCAACAAACCATATACACAACCTGTAGGCACATCAAATGAAACATCACCTAATGCACGATGTTCTCCATAATATTTTGTAACATTTTTTATACTTAGCATTCGAGATTCTATTAAAAAGGGCGTAATGCACAAAGGTCTACTTCTTTTTAGAAAATAGATAGTTTAAACACAAAAAAAGGTAATAAAACTTTCATTTTATTACCTTTTTTTGTCCATTTAAGAATGAATTTATATTCTTTTTAGAAAAACTCTCTAATCTTGTCAAAAAAGCCTTTGTCACTTTTTGAAGGTTTAGGATTGAAGTTATCAGAACTTCTTAGCTTCTCTAACAACTCTTTTTCTTGGCTACTCAATTGCTTAGGAGTCCATACATTTACATGTACCAATTGATCTCCTGTTCCATAACCATTTACATCCTTGATTCCTTTTCCTCTCAAGCGAAGAATCTTACCAGACTGTGTACCTGCATCAATTTTGATCTTTACTTTTCCAGTAATTGTTGGTACCTCTACTTGTGTTCCCAAAGCAACATCTGGGAAACTTAAGAACAAATCGTATACCACATTATTACCATCTCTCTTCAACTGATCATCTTCCTTCTCCTCAATCATGATGAGTAGATCTCCTGCAATTCCTCCACCTGCTGGCATATTTCCTTTGCCTGCCATGCTCAATTGCATTCCTTCTGCTACTCCTGCTGGAACATTGATTGTGATAATATCCTCTTCAGAAACAACTCCCTCACCATAGCAAGAAGTACATTTCTCTTTGATAATTTTACCACTACCTCCACAAGAAGGACATTCATTTTCAGAAACCATCTGACCAAGCATTGTATTCACAACCTTGCGAACACGTCCTGTACCTTGACAAGTGCCACAAGTGTCCATTGAAGTACCATTCTTAGCTCCTGTACCATTACAAGAAGAACATGAAACATTACGCTTAACCTTGATTTTTTTCTCTACACCTTCTGCAATTTCTTGCAAAGTTAGTTTTAGTTTGATGCGAAGGTCTGTTCCTCTACGAACACGCTGACCTCTGCCACCACCTCCTCCACCGAAGAAGCTACCAAAACCACCACCTCCACCAAAGATGTCTCCAAACTGAGAAAAGATGTCTTCCATAGAGGCTCCTCCACCTCCACCGAATCCACCTTCCATACCTTGGTGTCCATATCGGTCATAACGAGCTTTTTTCTGCTCATCACTCAATACTTCATAAGCCTCTGCTGCTTCTTTGAATTTCTCCTCTGCGGCAGTATCTCCTGGATTTTTATCTGGGTGATATTTAATGGCAACCTTACGGTATGCCTTTTTGATTTCTGAAGCAGAAGCATCTTTTGACACTCCTAATACCTCATAATAATCTCTTTTGCTCATTGTATTTATTGTCTTACGCTCCTACTACAACCTTAGAGAAACGAATTACCTTCTCTCCTAAGTAGTATCCTCTCTCAATCTCATCAATTACCTTACCCTTCATTTCTTCTGATGGAGAAGGAATTTGAGTAAGTGCCTCATGTAAATCTGCATCAAACTCTTCACCAGTCGCATTAATTGCTTTTAATCCTTCTGCTTCCAAGATTTTCCCAAACTTATCATAGATTAACTGAAAACCTTCTTTCAATTTTTCAGCATCATCTACTTCTTTGTTTGATTTTTCTGCACGCTCAAAATCATCAACAACAGGCAATACTTTTAGTAATAATCTCTCTCCTGCTGTAGCAATTAAGTCTGCCTTTTCTTTGTTTGTTCTTTTTCTAAAGTTATCAAACTCAGAATACAAACGTAAATATTTATCTTTTTGCTCAGCTAATTCAGCCTTTACCTTCTCTAATTCAGAAACTTCTTGTTGTGTTTCTTCTTGAGTTTCTGCTGTTGCTTCTACCTCTTCTTGAGCTACATTTTCTACTTGCTCCTCGTTCAATTCTTCTTTGTTCTCTGTATTTTCACTCATCGTCTTGTTCTTTTTTGAATATGCTTTCGCTTATCACTAATTTTATTCCAATCGAAAATTTCTGTCAAATTGACAAAATCTTATTCTTCTTCTTTGTTCAAAGAACGCCAAATCGCATCTTTCAATGGCATAAGTCCTTGTTGGGCTACAGAAGAAATAAAATAAGTTTCCACATCTTCTGGTAGTTCTTCTCTCATTTCTTGCATCAATTCCTCATCCAACATATCAGATTTAGAGATTGCCAAGATTCTTTTCTTATCCAAAAGTTCAACATTGTATTTTTCTAATTCATTGAGCAATAACATATATTCAGAGAAAATATCATCACTATCAGCTGGAATTAGAAATAACAAAGTTGCATTTCGTTCAATATGTCTCAAGAAACGAGTACCTAAACCTCTTCCTTCAGAAGCTCCTTCAATAATTCCTGGAATATCTGCCATCACAAATGAACGATAATCACGATAAGGAACAACTCCAAGATTTGGAACTAAGGTTGTAAAAGCATAATCTGCAATTTCTGGTTTTGCAGCAGATAATACAGATAGTAAAGTTGACTTTCCTGCATTTGGCAAACCTACCAAACCAATATCAGCCAATACTTTTAGTTCAAGTACCATCCACTCCATTCTACCCTCACCACCAGGTTGAGCATATTGTGGGGTTTGGTTTGTAGCAGATTTATAGTTGACATTTCCTTTACCACCATGTCCACCTTTTACCAAGATTAACTCTTGCCCATCTTCTACAATTTCTAAAACCTTCTCACCAGTCTCAGCATTACGAGCAATTGTTCCCAAAGGCACTTCTAGAATGATATCTTCTCCTTCCTTACCAGAACGCTGACCACCCTCACCATGTCCACCATCAGTAGCCATAATATGCTTCTTGTACTTTAGATGCAATAAAGTCCAAAGCTGAGAATTTCCTCTCAAAATTATATGACCTCCTCTTGCTCCATCACCACCATCAGGGCCACCCTTCGGCACAAATTTCTCTCTGCGAAAATGAACAGAACCATTTCCTCCTGCACCCGAACGGCAACAGATTTCTACATAATCAATAAAGTTAGAAGATGCCATATCTTTTGATTTCGTTATAAACGACAAAAGTACAGAGATTCACGCAAAAACGCTAATTCTCTGTACTTTCTTATCTTTTTGTACTTTGTCTATAAAAGACTATAGTGCATCAATAACTGTAGTGATTGATTGGAAAATTTCGTCAATACTTCCTACACCTTCGATCGTATTTAATTTATCTTGTCCTTTGTAGAAGTCAGCAACAGGAGTTGTTGTGTTATTATAAACATCAATTCTGTTACGAATAATGCTCTCATCTTTATCATCTGCACGACCAGAAGTCTCACCTCTCTTCAACAAACGAGTCACTAATTCTTCTTCTTTTACCTCCAAAGAAATCATTCCAGAGATTGCTGTATTATTTTCTGTCAACAATACATCCAAAGCCTCAGCTTGAGCAACTGTTCTTGGGAAACCATCAAAGATAAATCCTTTTGCTTCAGGATTTGCCTTTACTTTGTTACCAATCATTCCAATCACAACAGAATCAGGAACCAATTCTCCTTTATCCATATTCTGCTTTGCTTGAATACCCAAAGCAGTACCTTCTGCGATCTCACCTCTCAATAAATCACCAGTAGATAAGTGGATAAAACCATATTTCTCAATGATATACTCACTTTGAGTTCCTTTTCCTGCTCCTGGAGGTCCAAATAATACAATATTTAGCATTTTCGTCTAATTTTATATCAGTTAATACTTTAATTCTTACGAATGGTTCAAATTACATATTTTTTGCAAGTCATGGCAACTATTTTATAAGGTTTTTACTATCTTGAATACTAAACAATCATCTTACGTTTTATCACCATGCAAAAATTTGGTATTCTTTTCGGTTTTATCATTTTAAATATAGGAATTGCTCAGGCTCAATTTTTCAAAACAGAAGATTTTGAGAAAAAACCAAAGGCAGGAACAGTAGAGCAGGAACAACGTCATCCTAACTTCCAAAACCCTCCAATGACGCAAGCAGAAGAGGATAGCCTAAGAGCTTTATTTTCTGAGGGTAGTTTCAAAAAGAAAAAACCTGCAACACCTCCTACCACTCCCAACGCATCAGATGGAGCTTTCTTAACACCAAATCATAGAAAAGGAGAATTTGTGCTTCCTAAACAAGAAGCTTAAAAAATATTACTCTAAAAATAATGAAAGGCTATCTCTTAAGTATGAGGTAGCCTTTTTGTTTTTCTTTGATTAGAATTTATCATTCTATTTCTCTATTATTTCTTCAACCCTTTCTTTTGATAGACCTGTTAACTCTGATATCGTGGAAATATCCATTCCCTTGGAGTAAAGACGCAAAACAAAAGAGACTTCTTTCTCTAGAGCACCTTTTTCGATGCCTTTCTCCATTCCTTTTTCCATTCCTTTTTCCATTCCCTTTCTCAGTCCTTCTTTTCGACCTTGCTCGATTCCTTTCTCCAATCCTTCAACCAATCCTTCTTCTTTTCCTTCATCAAAAGCAGTATCTAGTGAGTTTTTGAGGTCTCGATAGTACTTCAAACTGTCCTCATAGCTCAATAATTGTTTTTGGTCTAGTTTTGCGATTTCTGCTGTCTCGAAGAGTTGTTCAAATACTTGTTCTTGTAGTTTTGGAGGAATATTTTGGAGCCTTTCTAAATTTCTAATGATATACATCCATTTGTCAAACCTTGTTTCTAGCTCTTCTAAGGTTTTCTGAAACTTGGGCATTTCTAGGTAGATAAATGTTAATTTATCATAGAATACTTTGTGGGTTTCAATGTCTGATAATTTTACATCATAGCGATATTTATCAGGTTCGTTTTCGTCTTCCTCAAAAATAAAGTCTAGGATGGCAATGGTATAAACTGCTTTTAGCTCATAATTCCATCTTCCTTTTTTGACTTGTTCTCTAATGGGAAAAGTAGCATAATAAATACTTCTGTCTTTGAAGAAATTTTGCTTGGTCTTCTGAAGTTCTACAATAAACTTTTCTCCTTTATCATTGACACAATACAAATCAAAAATTGCTTTGCGATTTTCTTCTTGATCTAAGTGTTCATTTTTGAGATAAGTCAAATCTTTGATTTCTCCTTCTTGCTCTCTCAAGAGTTCATTCAAAAAATCTAATAATAGATTCTTATTGGGTTCTTCTCCAAATAACTTCTTGAAACCAAAGTCTGTAAAGGGATTTATGTATTTTTCTTCAAAGCCTTCCATAATACAAAGGTATTGATTTTGAGTAACTTTGTAAATAAGTACTTCTAGAGAATTTCCAAATATTGTATTACTTGTTGATGGATAAACACTAAAAGAAAAACAAAAACTCTAAATCGTAATAAGTAAGGGCAAATTGCAATTCGCCCCAACATTGATAGTTTATACCCTCTAGAAAAACTTTTCGATCCCTTATTTTTGCTTGAACGATTTTGTAAATCATTCTTAATATTCATCAGCATTTGGAATGCAAAACAACAAAAAAGCTACCCCAAACATGAAGTAGCTTTTCATTTATTTTCAATCCCTTGATAATACTAAAGGGGCATTACAAATGCCCACTAAGATGCGAACGGATTACAAATCCGACCGAGCAGGATCACTAATCTTGTATTAAAATATTAATTGTTTCTTCCTTTAGTTTAAATGGTGCTATAATAACCTCTAAAAATTCTTTCCTTATTATTTGATCGTAAGTGTACCAGTTTTTCAAATAAGATATTTGTCTTTTAATAGCACTTATCATTTCTTCATTATTATCAATATATAAATTGCGATTTAGATCTTTTTGTAGGATATTTTTTGCATTTTGAAAACTTATATCGTTTAAAATTACTATTAATTTAGCTATAGTTTCACTTGTTGCATATTTTGATAACTCTGGCTTATCATGAAAGAATTTAATATCTAAAATTAATTTTTTCAAAGCTTCAATTTCTCCTGGATTTGCTAATGTATATTCTGAATTTTTCATTGAAATATTAATATTATATTTTTTTATTTACTACCGTAAGCTTTAGGATCAAATCCGTGTGTTTTCTTTGACTCAAAGGGATTAGGATCTGCATATAAAATTCGTCCACCTATATGTAACGTCCCTGGGTGAACATGTTCTAAATACTCTTGAGCTCCCGGAAAATATTCTGCTGCAGGTTGAATACGTGCTTCTTGACTTGCAGTCACATAAAATATTATAACATATTCTGCATCTCCTGCATTTCTTCTTTCTTTACAATTAATAAACAAAAGATTATAAACATCTTCAATATCTAACTCAGCTTCACTTAAGGCTTCAGCTATATAAACTACTCCTTTATTGTTAGGTAATAATGTTCCTGATGCTACTCTTGATGTTGTAGCTGCTAGGTTTCCATATTTCAGATAAATATTTGCAGGAGGGTCATCCGGATTATCTGGAATATCATACGGATATACTCCAACAATAGGAACATCTGTAGAGCCTGTCGAAGGAATTACTGAAGGAAGTACTGGAGATGGTAAAGTAGTAACCGTACCTGGCTTAGGAATAGAGATTGTAGGTACATCTTTATATTTATTAAGAGGTTCAGATGATGGAATTATTGCTGTCAAACCAACAAGAATACCTGCTGCTGCTGCTGCTGTACCAGTAGCAATTTCAGCAGTTACTTCAGTTAATAACATTGGAATACCAATTGATGGACTAATTGCTTGTTCAGTATTTCCATTTTCTAATTCTCCCATCACCCAATACTGATCTTGCATATAACAATCATCACAATTTTCAGGACCTACATATTTCATATCCCATTGACTACCAGATTCATCTACCTTTTCAGGAGTTGTTGGCCCACTGCCTACAGATGGACCTTCATCAGGATTATCAGAAGCCAGACCTAATGGATCTATTAAATTAATAGGATTGTTATCCAAACCTACATAAGGGCTCATATCAGGGAACTTAAATGCTAATGGGTCTACAGTTAACCATCTACCCAACCTTGGATCATATAATCTAAAATCAGTTGTATAGTTATTACCAGCACCAGCCCAGTCTTCATCTTTTTCCATTCCCTGGAAACCATATTTGTAGGCTTCATCCGCATTTTGGTATTCACGTCCTGGCATTACCATACCATATGGATAATAGTCTGCCATATAGGTCACTTGAATTCCATTGTCTTCTTCTACAGGAGAAGTCACACGCACCATGATATTATCTACCCAAGCAACTTCTTCTGGTATTTTGTTATCAGCATCAAGACCATTGTTCAAGAAATATACTTTTAGTGTTAAATTTTGGTTTGGATTTTCTGTTGGTGTAGGCACAGAATATGATTGAGTAATTTCATGCCATTCATTTGGTGTCTTATTACCAGCAAATTCTGGTTGATAGCCAGCAGAATTCCCTTCTTCATCTATTACCTCAATGATTAGTTTTGTATTAGTTGTTTGCTTGTTCAAGATCCAACCCGAAGCATCTACTCTGTCTCCTCCTTTTACAGTCAATGTTATACCACTACTGTATTCTCTGGTTGCAGGGTTTATTTGTTGAGCAGTCTTTCCATACTTCACATGTTCTGTACCCAATCCTGGAAGGTTTGGATTTTCGAACTCTTGCATGCTCATTTGTTTATGCTTTAGCTTACCTACTACCACTGCACGAACATTTCCTATGTGGTCATTGATTTCATAGCGAATGTTATCATTTACTGCATTTACATCTGCTACCGTAGTCCCTTCAAGGTGTTTATACATTCCTACACGACCTGCGGCATAAAGTGGTTGATCTTCTAGTACCACTTTTTCATTCGCTTTTTGTTCATAAGTTGCCATCAAACCTCCCATAGGAGAATAGATATAGTAGATATCCTTATCCTTGGTAGGATCATTAGGGTATCTTACTTCTTTGATGACACGCATTCCAGAAGAGTTGTAGTGGAAATATAAGTTTGGTTTTTCACTATTTGGTGTACGTATTACAGCTGCTACTTTGCCCATAGTATTCCACTTCACTTCTGCAATTTCACTTTCTAGGTCACGTATTAGGCGACCTCTATAGTCATACTGGAAGTTATGAGTTGCCTCATCTTCCATATTGTAGGTCATTAGTTCTGGAGCAGTCTCCACCACAGTAGTTGCATCGATTGTTCCTCCATTATTTACTACATTATCTTTGAGTAATAATACTTTTCCACTAATGCTCGAAGAATTTTCTAATGTTACTGTACTCTCTACATCTACAATTGCATTGTCTTCTGTACCTCCCAAGATTCCTGAATTACTAAAGATTCTAATGTTATTTGCTTTGGTAATGGTATTATCCTTGGCTTTATAAGCATTAGAAATCAAAAGATCACCAGATACTGTTACTCGGTTATGGTTGATAAAGTCAATGGCTGTAAGTTGACCATTTACTGTTAGGTTACCATAGTTTACAAAGTATTGAGTGGTAAAGTCTGTAGCCGTAGTAATGGTACCATAGTTATTAGTAGTAATTGGAACACCTACGGAATTTTTGTTGATAGCAAAGTCATCTGCACCAATCAGCTTTCCATTGTTGATAATAGTAGGAATTTCTTGAATATAATCAGCAGCTCCTCCTTCTACAATTGCTGTTAAATCAATTTGGTGAGCAACAACAACTCCGTTAGTTACAAAAGTTACATCTCGAGACAATACTACTCTTGATGGTAATTCCATATTCTCAACCCATACTGTTACATCACCACTAATGTGTAGTTCGTCTGTTCCTTCTGGAGAAGTGACATCATACTCACTACTTGGCTCATTAGGACGTACCCAGTAGGTCTTACCATCTAGTTCTATTTCGATGGCTAAGTCCTTGTCAAATGAACTTACTGGAGAAGACTTTAAATCTAAGGCTCCAATATTTAGTACTTGAGAAGATCCTACAATGTCTGCAATTTCAGGATCATCATATTCATCTTCTACATGTTGTAGTCTGTTGTTTTCTTTTTGTGGTTCGCCAGTACGTGGATGAGGAGTTGTCAAGTATTTATAACTCATCTTATCCATTTGTGTACCTGTCACCAAGCTACCAGTATGTGTATTTTGGAAGGTACGATTGAATGCTTTTCGGTTAAAGGATTCAATGTTACCATTAGCATCATATTGAATAGAAACAGAATACAGATCATCTACATCTTGTACAGGAACTTGTCCTTCTGCTTTGAAAGTAAGTCCCTGTCCTAGTTGTGGTCGATCAGTAATTTCTACATGAGTTCCTACCAAACGATTCAGTTTGTCATACTTATGTGCTTGAACCAATACATCCTTCATATTTGCATCTACCTTCGAGAAGCTATTTATAGAGATGGCTGTGGCAATGTTACCATTGTACTGCTCAATCCCAAACTTGCTTGCATAGTCTGTAGTTGCTGGTGTATAGTCTGCAAATAAATTATTTCCAGTAGTAGTATTTGTACGCTTATAATCCCCATTGTAGTAGTGTAATACTTCTGAGAATACATCCTCAGGACTTTGTGCATTATTTTCTACTCCTCCTGTATTATTGATTGATTTCAACCAACCTTGTAGGTTGTATACATAATCCAGTTGCTGAATATGGTCTCCCAATACATGGTTTTTCAAGCCTCCATGTTTGTAGTATTCATACTCAGAGATTGGTGTAAATGCATAACCATCTTTGGATACTTCTACTTTTGATAAACGTAAGTTTTTATCATATCCATAGCGATGAACTAAATAGTCTGCTCCAGTAGGATCACCTACTGTTTCGTAAATTACTTTTTCTACAATTCCACTTACAGGTCTATATTCATAAGAGATTTTCTTGAGTGAAACCTTATCATCTTCACCAAGCAAGTTATTAATTTGTTGGATAGACCAAGTCAAACGACCATGTACATCATAACTGAAATAAGTCATTCCGTTGTCATTTTTCACATAGCTCATTCTTCCATCTACATAAGTCTGTTCATTGCCACCCAAGTCTTCATCAGCAGGTTTATCATAATGGAAAGTAACCACTTCTCTCACTCGGTCACTATTATTTCCATTTTTGGTAGGGAAAGGAACGACACGATTATTGACTACATCACTTACCCAGAAAGTCTGTGTACCAGATGTTGCACTTTCTGGACGAATGAAATCTCTAGGACAACCCTCTGCAGCAGTACAAGAAGTGGTAGCATCATACTCTCCTACTTCTATGACTCTACCTGTTTCTTCATCATAGTTGGTATAAGAGAATATTAAGTGTTCTGTATTCTCACCTCTATGTCTTTGTTCTTCTGTCTGAGAATACCTTACTCTACCTGCTTCATCATACAAATACAATGTTTGTCCATGTGTAGGGTTATTTTGCTTTTCAACATAAGAACCCATATCAGGATTATTATCTGCTAATAATTCTCCCAAACTATTGTAGCTATAAGTAGTTCTCATTTGGTGCTGAGGAACTTCTAAAGTTGCTAAGTCAGCTGCTGTATAGTCATCTGATAATAGATTATCAATATCAAGTATATCAACTCCCTCTGGTGGAATTGTTGATAATAAATCCCCTGCCTCATTGTACTCAAACATTGTGTAATGATAAATTTCCAATGGATAAATAGCAGAGAAATTCTCAGTGATATTTGCAAAACATTGTTGCTTATAGTTCTCTATCAATGTTTCTTTTTGTGTATTTACAAATTTATTCCACCAATCATTAAATGCTAATGTTCTCACAATTTCACAATCTAACAGACATGCTTTATTATCTAAATGTGATTTGACTGCGATCATAAATCGAGAAAGAGGTAATGTTTTGTATTGTTCATACAGTGCATTTTGTTCTGCATAGAAGTTATTAGCAGTTTCTTCATTATCTTCTCCTGTGTAGAATGGATAAAGCTCTGTGTAGATATACTGTAATTTTTCTGTCTTAAGAGGATCTCCGTTAGTCTCACAGGCATATGTATCAAAACAAGTATAAGCACTATGAGAAGAAGAAATTAAGTCATTATTTTGATCTACCAACTCTCCATTTTCATTGACAGAAATGGCTGTGATTGTCTCATCACCTGTCAAAATACGTTGTGTTTCAAAACAAGCATTTCTATTATCTACACATTGTGCAGAAGCATAATTTTCTGGATCCTTCTCCAGACAATCAATATAATCTGCTGTACAATCAAAGTTCAAGAATGTCCATACATTCTGATCATTTAAGATGTCTAGTTTGATTTGTAGTGCATTACTTGGATAAATTCCTTCTCCTACTTCACAACCATACTCTTGAGACCCAGGAGAGGCACAAGTTGTACAATTATCTGGAGTGTAGGCAACTGTTCCGCTCCAGCTACTAGGATGTGTAAAATCTATTGTTGCTTTGTTCAATCGAATGTAAGTATACAAGATACTTCCTCCTAGTTCATCAAAAATTGTTTGATTTTCCTCTTCATCAAAAGCTGACAAGTCATAAGGAAAACTTCCATTTTCGTCCCATTTTGCTAATAAATTTTCAATTTCATTATCAATTTTTGAGAGCTTATCTGTTGTGCAGTATCGATAGCTAATATCACAAGACTCACAAGCAGTTGGACCATTTTCACAAGACACAATACATTGATCTAATGTGACAGTACCATCTCTTTTGGCTTGATACTCGATATATGCATTTCCTACAAGAGGGTTTTCTGAAATTAGGTAGGCATATTTTTCAGTAGAAAGAGGGTAGTTTGTACCAATCATTTGGTCTACAGTGATAGACTCTGTTTCAGAAATGGCATGTACTTCTGTTCCTCCAGCTGTTCGTAATAATTCTGCTTTTGAAGCAATTGAATTTTCATGTCCAGCTATTTTGTTTCTACATGCTTCTTCACAAGAATTCAATTCTTCTTTGACAAAGCAATCTGCCAATTCACATGGCTGTGCAGGTAATTTTACTTTGATCAAATGATAGTCTCCTTTTCCATCTACTGTTGGATCTGCTAATGTTCGATCACCCAATAAATAAGGGATTTTATCTGCTGTTAGCTCACTTGTATTATCAGGAGTCACTGTATAGTATGTTAGCTCAACTCGATCACGGTCATAGATTTCCCAATAATCACGCTCCATTGCATCTAAGAAATTGTTTTTGATCTCTTCAGCATTTGTAGGAGGATCTACCTGTGTATAACCATCTATATAATAGTTCTCCTGTCCAGAGTTTTCACTCCACTGTGTACCATCCCATACTTTACCATCAGCATTTACGATATGATTTTGTCCATTATCAACATCATTGATTTCTATTTTATCAGCATGCCATAATTTTTGTAGACAATCTCCTTCATTGATACCTCCAGTTGTTTTATCTTCCCAAATCACTGTTTGCTTTTCTGGGTTTGAGATTTCTCTAGCAACCAATTGGAAGTTTACTCCATTTAAGTCTTGTGTTTTAACCCCTATATACCTTGAGTATTTTTCAGCATTAAGACCTTTAAACTCAAATTCTGGAACTTTAGATTGAATATCTTTTTCTAATGAATTACTTACAACTTCAGCTGGTTTCATTTCAGCTTCTGTTACAGATCGATATATATAATCAACACTTCCTGTGTTTATTGTACATGAAGTACCTGGTGGAATAATCATATCAAAGTCAGGTCTACCAACAGCACATTCTCTTTCTGTGGGTTTTTCAAGATCTCCTTCAAGTTTCGTATTAGTATCTTTTTCTTTAACAAAAGATTGTTGAGAGGAGTTATAAGGAAAGAATAAACTACTGTCATTTTTTGATAGGTTTTCTCCTATAATTTCTACTTGGGCAAAAGAAAAAAGGGGGAGAAAAGAAAAAAGAAGAAGAAGAAAACGATTCATCATAATAATTAAAAACAGTACAAAAGTATATATATTTTTACAAAACCCTCATGTTTTTGGTTTTTATTTTATAAAAATATTACTTAAAAAAAGACTACCCTAATTGAATAAGATAGCCTTCCTTTTTTAACCAATAGAAATTTCCACAAGGTCTTTTTTCTGCAAATACTTCCGAGCCATGTTTCTTATTTCAAAAGCATCAAGTTTAGTGATAAAAGCTAAGAATTTCTGTTCATAATCATCTGGAAGTTGATTGTGGTGCAAGACCTTGAACCGATCTACCCAATCAAAACATGTATCAAAAGAAGTACATAATTCACCAGTTAAATGGTTTTTAACAATACGTAACTCTTTATCTGAAATCAATTCATTTTGTAAAATATCAATCTCCTTATAAATTTCAAATAAAGTATCTTCTCTAGCTTCTTTTTTCACATCTGTACCAATACCCCAATAGCTAATTTTTTGGTGATGTGTCAAATAAGAATTAATCCCATAAGTATAACCTTTATCTTCTCGAATATTTTTCATGAGACGAGAACCAAAGAAACCACCCAATACTTCATTTAAAACAGCTAAAGCAAAATAATCTTCGTGTTTTCTCGAAATAATTGGTCTTCCAATTCTAATGCTTGTTTGAAGTAAATCCTCTCTCTCTTCATGGATTGTTCTTCCCATTTCTGAGGCATTGATTTTGGCATATTCTTTCACCACTTTTTGATTGGGTAAATCACCAAAACAAGTATTAAGTGACTGATAAAAATCTTCATCAACACTACCTGCTATAAATACTTCAAACTTTTTGCCTAGAATAAACTCTTCAAAGAAATTAACAATTATATCTCTTTGCAAAGCCTCAATGGACTCAAAGGTAACATGGTTGGTATAAGGATGTGATGAACCTAATACTTCTCTAGTAAACATTGTTGAAGCTACATAAGAACCTTTTTGAAGATTTGTTTTCAAAGCATTTCTCATACGCTCTTTTAACAAATCTAGTTCTTCTTTTGGAAAAGAAGGTTGAAGCATAATCTCTCTCATCACTGGCAACACTTCCTTCACATATTTACTCAATGTAAATAAAGAAATCTTAAAATGATCTGGAGTTGCCACTACATTAAGACTTGCACCATACTTTTCTACAAACTTAGCAATCTCTAAACTTGTATGTGATTCTGTTCCTTGTGACAAGAGTTTGGCTGTAGTACTTGCTACACTTGCTTGTGGATTGCACCAACCTCCAGCTTCAAAAATCACTTCTATACGCACAAGTGCCTGTGCATCATCTTGAATATGATACACAGGCACTTGATTATCTAAAACTATCTGTTTTGCACCAACTGGTGAGAAGCTCGAAACTTCTTGGAAAAATGGTGCTTTACTTCTATCTAATGTCATTAATCTTGAATCGATTCAGGTTGTTCTGCTGGGTTGCTCTCTGCAAAGTTAAACGACAAGCCAAAACGCAATGTGTTTTGTAATGGATGGTTATTTCTGCTTGCAGGTATTAAGTATGCAAAGTCAAATCCAAAAACTTGGTATTTAAGACCAAAACCCAATGTATAATATTGTCTTGCTCCTTTTTCGCTATGCTCATGGAAGTATCCACCTCTTACAGCAAATACTTGATCATACCAGTATTCTACTCCTGTAGAAAGCATCACTTCTTGCATCTCTTCCGAGAATCCCCCTGGAGCATCTGCAAAAGAACCAAATATACCACTCATTAAAGAACGATTTGGATCTTGTCCTTCAAAAATCACACGATTTCCATTATCATCCAATATAAAGTTATTATCTGAATCTACTGCATAAGTAGGAGGAGTTGGAACCATTAATTTATTAGCATCAAATGTTAATGTAATTGCATTATATTCGTCAATATCTGTTGTAAATGCTGTTCCCAAACGAAGATTTGTAGGAATAAATACTGCGTTATCATCAGTAGTATAAGAAATCTTAGCTCCTAAATTTGAAATATTTGCTCCCAAATTCCACTTCACTTCTTGTCCTGATACTGTAAAATCTGTTTTGTAAAAAACTCCCAAATCAGCAGCAGCAGTATTTCCTGCTTGAGTTTCGGTAGATCCATTATTGATAGAAATTCCTCCACCTGTTAAGTTTGAACGAACATATTTCACAGACAACGCGATACTAAACTTCTTACTTAACTTTCTGGCATATGTTGCATTAATTGCAAATTCTCTTGGATTTGCTTCATTACCAATTTGCTCTCCAGTTTCATCTCTAAAAATCATACTACCCAAATCAAAATAAGTCATTGAAAGAGCAATTGTTTCTTCTTGACTTAAACGATAAAACCCACTCAAGTATGACAAAGACATATCATCAATCAAACTACTCAACCATGGAGAGTATGATAAAGAAGCACCATATTTTGAACCATCCATAAATGCTAACCTTGCTCCGTTCCAGTGAGCAGCATTTCCATCTGGGCTAAGAGCAACTCCTGCATCTCCTAGTGCTGCGGAACGTATATCTGGGGCAATTGTTAAGAAAGGAACAGCTGAAGATACAATACGAGAACCTTCCCTACCTAACACATCGTCATTTGATGTTTGTGCTTGTAATGTCAACAGAGTTAATAAAAACCCCAGTGAAAAAACACTAAATTTTCTAATCATCATAAGGTTATTGGTATTCAAAAATGAAATATAATACTTTTTTAGTTAGTAACCACTAATTTTTCAATAGCAGAAATTGTTTTATTATCTGAAGGGTAGTAAATAGACAACCTATACAAATAAATTCCTTCAGCTACTCTTTCTCCACTATCATCAGTTCCATCCCACATTACTTCATAGATTGTAGAAGGACTTTCTTCAATGGTTGTTTCAATAGTACTTATTGTTTGTCCTGTAGTAGAATACAGTACTAATTCGATTTCTACCGTCTCTCCTGCTCTACCATGATCAATGATAAAATTTGTGTGATCTTCTACAGGGTTTGGATAATTACTTAAGCTTAATTCATCACCCACGTAGAAACTAATCGTTTCTGTTGATGAATTATTGTGTGTATCCCACACTTTCAAGCTCAATGTATGTCTTCCTTCACTTAAACCATATAACGGATAATCAATTACTCCACTTTGGTATTCATTTAAGTTGGCTGTATAATAATCATTTAGCACATAGCGTCTGTTAAAGTCATCATCAACAACCAAAGTCATTTCATGACCAATTCCTGTATTGGTGATATTGATTCCATTATCATCAAATACATCTGCAATTAAACGAGTATCTGCTCCTGTTTTTCCTTCTGACACAAAAGAACGGTCATCCATAAACAATTCAATATTTGGAGCATCGTCATCTAATGCAACCCCTTCTTTTCCTTCACCAACAACCAAATCAACCTTATATCCATTAGCATCTTGTAAATCCTCATCACTCATGGCATAAAGACTCACTTTACCTGCTCCTAATTGATAAGATATATCTTTGGGAACAACAAAAGAAAATTCAAACTCTCCACCTTCTACAGAAGCTTGTCCTTGATATAAAACACTATTTTGTAATCCAAATGTATAAGGAGAATCATCACTTTCATTGGCAAATGTTGTAATGTCTGATTCCTTATCATATACTTTAACAAATACTTTTCCATTGAAGTCAGAAAGTAATTGACCTTGATAATCTTGTACTTCACCAGCCATTGTTACTGTTTCTAAAGCACGAATAGTATCACCTGCTAATGAAGTTCCATCGTTTACAGAAGTAATTACTAAGTTTTTTTGTGGATAAGCCAATACTAATGATGGATCTCCTAATAGTGAGAAGTTACGGTTATACACACTATTCAAACTATTATTTTTTGTTTTGATCATCACATCTCCCAAAGCAGGCATTGTTCCATCTTCATTTGGAGTAAAAATAGCAGTATAAAAAGCAGTATTTAATCGTTTATTAGAACTTGCATATACAGGTCTTGTTGTTCCAATAATTGCAATTCCTCCTCCTTTTGGATTGAGGATAGTGTACTCAGCTCCTGAAATACGTTTTGGATCATCATATCTTCCAAATTCACAAGTTGCTGTTACAAATAAAGGCAAGAATTCATTTTCCCATGAATTAATTTGAGGAACAGAAAGAATTTGTTCTTGTGTCCAACCAACTTCCCCACCATGACCTGTATAATTCATGATGAATGTACCTCTATCTATTTGGCTATTGATTGCATCAATTGTTGATGTAGAAGTCTCTCCTTGTGCAGATGAAGTTTGTACAAAAGCGTCTAAGTAAATCTTATTGATATTGTATTCTGGATATGTTTCTTTGATGAACAAGCTTAGCTCATTAGCATCTCGAATGTGTAGGTTTCCATCACCATCATCAGAAACAAATGTGATTTCATTTCGCCAATTCCCAAACAAAGCTCTTTGATGATAGCCTTTTACTTTATTGACCATTGCCCAAGCTTGGTCTGCAGTATGTACAGGAAAACGACCTACACCAATGTCCAAAGTATGATTTCCAGAAGATGTTTCTCTCCACTCTCCTTCCGTCTCTTCCAAGAAGCCATAATAGTCATCAGAAGCATAAGTAGTAATATCATTCAATGATTGGTAAGCCTCATAAGTAGGAACATAATTCGTGTTATTATCTACTCTATTTTTGTAATCATAAGAAGCATCTCCAAATAATAATAAATACTTAAAATTAGAGCTCTTGTCATGTAATAATTTTGCAAAATCACGAATTGCTGTTACATCTTGAGCTCCAGAAGAAAACTCATTGTATACTTGTGGTAGATAAACAACTTTTGTTGCAATACCTGATTCATTTTTGAAAGTAGCAAAATCTTCTGCTTGTTCTGTAAAACTAGGATGAGCAATAATTACCAATGTAGGAATATCAGTCATTCCATGTAAATTCTGATTTTCAACTTTCCCCACACTTGTTGGAGTGAATGTATTGGAAGTAGTAAAAGCAATGTATTTACGAAGTGTCGATGAAGATTCATTAAAAGAAAGTGTAGAACCACTCAATGAACTATTTTGCTTTTTAATATCAATTGGAGTAGTAACATCCCAAATAGTTGTTCCTCCATTTGCACCACTTAATTCATAAGTTGAGTTTTCAGCGCTTAAGCTTTCAAAAGAAGTAAAGTTTAATTGTCCCGAGCTTAATGCCAAAGATCTTTTATAATTTATTCCAATACGATTTAAGTATCCTTGTGAATCATTATCTCCGTTATTCTCATAATCCAAACGAATATTTGTACTTGAGTTTAATAGTTCTGTATAACTTCTAGTAGATTGTCTTGCTTTCTGTCCATAACCAGAAGAACTAGTACCAATAGAGAGTGTATCAGGTGATGAGTTATTAATTCTAAGTAAAAAAGTAGCAGAAGCTTTTGTTGCTTTTGCAACTGTGACAACTGATATATCTCCTTCTCCTATTGAATTTGGAGTACTAAGACTAATTGTGCGAGTTTTTGTAAAATTATCAAATTTTTCACCATACCATTCTCTTCCCGAAATAATGATAGAATATTCATCTTCTTCATGATAAACATATTCATCAAAACTTGTGATGGTTTGTGTTGTACTTTCTACAGAAGTAGTAATTGAAGGAACCCTCTTTCCTTCAGACTCTCCAATCGTTATAAAATAGTAAGTATTATCACTGTAAACATTTTTAGCATGTGAGAAATTACTATCATCTTCATCTGCAATGATTTCATTTGGGCTTTCACCATAGAATAAGATATAATCTCCATCATCAAAACGTCCATCATCTTCGCCTACTACTACAATTGCATTTTCCTGCAAATCGTCATAACGAGCTTCACTCAATGGTTGAGGAAGCATCCCTCCACCATTTCCATAAATTTGGATATTTTTTGGATTGATAGAACCTGTACTAATTCCAAGATTACTTAGAAAGTCTTTATCTATCTTGTAAACTCCTGTTCTAGAAACAGATATTTTGTACCAATCTCCGGAAGATAATACAGAATTGGTTGCTTGTGCTTGTACATTCTGAATCCCCAGAATTAGCACAATTATGGATATACATTTAATAATTCTACTCATATTCTCAATAAAGTAAAAGTTTGTTGTTTTGTCTGTCATTCGAAAGACGAAACGGCTATTTGTTTATCATATTGTGAACAACTGACAAAAGTATATAGGTGATAATTATCAGAGGAATACCTGCATATTGGAAGAACACCAAAAACAATATTGAACTGGCAATTAATATATAACGAAACGCATTATCTTTAAAACTATAGTTCTTAAACTTTAAAGCAATAAGTGGAAGTTCTGCAACCAATAAGAAAGACATAATTGCTGCAATGGCAAATAAAATCTTAGGGTGAGCAATAAATGGAAAATCTTTGATTAGAAATGGTAATGAACCAATCAAAAATGCATTGGCTGGTGTTGGAACTCCAATAAATGAGTCACTTTGTCGAGTATCCACATTAAACTTAGCCAAACGCAAAGCAGAAAATATTGCAATGATAAAGGCTAAATAAGGATAATAAGGTGAAGGAACAATCCCTGTACAAGTTTTTGAATTACATGTAACGCCCTCCATCAAATGAAACATTATGATACTTGGTAAGATACCAAAAGTTACCATATCTGCTAAAGAGTCTAATTCTTTACCAATGGGAGAACTCACTCCTAATAATCGAGCAACAAAGCCATCAGCAAAATCAAAAACCATAGCTAAACCCATTAAATAAGCTGCCAATTCTAGCTCTCCTTCAAAGCAAAGAACAATCCCAATACAACCACACAATAAATTTCCACTTGTAATCGCATTTGGAATATGTTTTTTTATTTCTCCTATCATCTCAAAAATGGGTTTTCTCTTTTTTCTTCACCAATTGTCGTACTAGGACCATGCCCAGCATAAACGACCATATCTTCAGGTAATGCAAACATCTTCTCTCTGATATTTGTAATCAATGTTTCATGATCTCCACCTGGCAAATCTGTTCGTCCAATACTTCTACGAAATAAAACATCACCATTTATACAGAACTTTTGCTCTTTATTCACAAATACAATGTGACCAGGAGCATGACCTGGAACAAAAAGTACATTGAGTGATGAATTTCCGAAAGTGACAACATCACCTTCTTCTAAATACTCATCACATTTTACCTCTTGGTACAATTCAAAACCATAAGTTGGGGCATATAGTTTGACACTTCGTAAAGTTTCTTCATCTTTTTTGTGAATAAACAACTTTACATCATACTTATTTTTTACGAAAAAATTACCCAATATATGATCTACATGAGAGTGTGTATTCAATAACTTCACAACCTTCAATCCATTAGATTCAATAAAATCTTGTAGTTCTATTCTTTCAAATTCCTCATAGCAACCAGGATCTATAATGACGCATTCTTTTGTTTCATCGAATAGCACATAAGTATTCTCTTGGAAGGCATTAAAAGTAAATTCGGCTATTTGTATCATAACTTCTTTTATTTATTCGCACAAAATACTGCTTTTCATTCACAATTTTCAAACTTGGATATTGTATTTTTGTGACATGGTATATGATTATTTGATTGTAGGACAAGGTCTAGCAGGTACAGTGCTCTCTCATACACTCATGAAAAAGGGCAAGAAAGTAATGGTAATAAATCAAAATGAAGAATTTTCTTCTTCAAAAGTAGCAGCTGGGGTCTATAACCCTGTCACTGGTATTCGCATGGTCAAAACATGGCTTGCGGATGATTTGTTTCCTTTTGTACCAAAATTTTATGGAGAGCTTGAAAATGTACTCAACACAAAATTTCTCATTGACCGATTGATCTATAAGCCATTCATCAATATTGAGCAGCAAAATGATTTGATTGCCAAAAGCTCAGACAAACATTTCAAACACTTTTTATCAATTGCCGAAGAAAAAACCGATGAATTCTACACTCCTTTTGTACACAATGAACTAGGAGCTTGTCATTTGCACCAAGCAGGGAACCTTAAAATTCCTGCTATGTTAGATAGTTATCAAAATCATTTGAAGGAGATAGATTGTTATCAAGAAGATGTTTTTCAACATGAAGACCTTATTCTTACAGAAGAGGGTGTAGAATGGAAAAATCTTAAAGCAAAAAAAATCATTTTCTGTGATGGTCATAGAGCGACCCAAAACCCTTATTTTGACTGGTTAGAATTCTCTCTTACCAAAGGAGAAATATTGCTAGTCAAAATTCCAGACTTCCCAGAAGAAGACATGGTAAATAAAGGTTTCTTCATTCTTCCAAGAGGAAATCAAGAGTTCTTTGTAGGTTCTTCTTATGAACGAAAAATAGATATGAACCCTACTGAAAAAGCTCGTAAGATGCTTACAGAAAAACTAGACAACTTATTAAAAGTTGATTATGAAATTTTGGAGCAAAGGGTAGGAATACGACCAACAGTGAGAGATAGGCGACCTTTTTTAGGTTTGCATCCTGTGCACAAACAAGTTGGTATTTTCAATGGTTTAGGGACAAAAGGTGTAACATTGGCTCCCTATTTTGCAGAACATTTCTATGAGCATTTAGAAAATGGGAAAGAATTGCACAAGGAAGTTAATATTCTTCGTTATTATTCGTTAGCTTAGAAAGTTATGAAAAAGAATTCAATTGTTTGGTTAATTTTGATATTGTTGATAAGCAATACATCATTAGTTTTTGGACAATCTTCTCAAGAGGTTTTTGGGAAGAATCGTGTTCAATACAAACAATTTGAATGGAAATACCTGAATACAGAACACTTCAAAATCTATTATTATATCGGGGGAAATCGTTTAGCATACAATACTGCTCGTTATGCAGAAGCTGAATATGAACGTATTACCAATACACTAGGTTTTACCCCTCATTCACCTATTACACTCATTATTTATAATTCAGTTTTAGACCTACAACAAAGTAATGTTGGGCTTCAACACAAAGCTTTTGTGGGTGGACAAACGAATTTTGTAAAGTCACAAATAGAAATTGCTTTCTCTGGTAGTCAAGTTGAATTTAGGCAAGAACTTGTTAAACAAATCACATCCAATCTATTCACTCAAATCATGTATGGGGGTTCTTTCAAAGATGTAGTTCAAAACTCTTATCTTATTGACTTGCCCAAATGGTTTGAATTAGGACTCCAAGAATATGTAGCTCATGGCTGGTCTCATGAGATGGATTCTTATATGCGAGACTACACCTTGCATAGAATGAAAGCTCCTAACCATTATTTGGGAAAAGATGCTCGCTATATAGGACAATCTATTTGGAATTTTATTGCCAAGGAATATGGTGAAGATAATATCTCTCATATTATCGGATTAATGCGAATATTAAGAGATCCAGAAGAAAGCATAACTTCTAGTTTGGGGATTCCATACAGTGCTTTTTTGTACCAATGGCAGGGCTTCTATTATAGAAGGTATAATCAGTTGGCAGATACACTCATGTTTTCTGACAAAAAACTAAGGTTGCGTAAATACAATCGAAAAAATTACCATCACCATAGCATTGCTATCAATCCAGACTCATCACTTGTAGCATATTCAGAAAATTTCAATGGCAGGTACCGAGTTGTAGTCTATAATACCGAGAAGAAAAAGAAACGCATTGTGTTCTATGGTGGCCAAAGAAGAGTAGGACAAAAAGTATCTGCAAACCTTCCTATTGTTTCATGGAAATCAGCTGAAGAATTGGGGATTGCCTATGCAAAAAAAGGGAAAGCTCATTTACTAATCAAAAATTTAAGAACACGAAAAAAGCAAAAAACTTCTTTTGAGTCATTTGATGCTATTCTGGGAATGGACTTCTCCCCTGTTCGCCCTAATGAGATGATTATTAGTGCTAGTAAAAAGGGAAAAAATGACCTTTATACCTTTGATATTCGTAGTGGAAGAGCACAAAATATCACAAGAGATTTGTATGATGATACACACCCTTCTTATCTCCCTAAAACCAATACTGTTATCTTCTCTTCGAATCGTATAAATGATACATTGAGAGCTGATTTAGGGAAGGCTGATAATATCACTCCACAATATGATTTATGGTTAATGAATTTGGATGAGGTAAAGAAAAATGATGATTTATCAATTTTAACAAGGCTTACAAATACTCCATCTCTCAATGAAAAGAATCCTAGAGGATTAGATTCTTTAAACATTAGTTTTTTGCTAGAACAAAATCATTCTCAGCAAATTTACCATTACCACCTCCCAACCAACAAAGCAACACGAATTTCTAATTTTTATCATTCAATCCAACAGTTTGATAGAAATCAAAACCATTTGGCTTACTTGATTGAATCAAAAGGAAGAACATTTGTATACTATGAAGACAGTATGCGATTTAAAAACCTAGAATCTGTTGATATCTTCCCGATACTCAAAAAGAAAAAGGTTAAGAAAGATACAGTCACTTTTCAACAAGCTCTTCAGGGCTTAATACAATTGAATATTGATACATTATTCTTTGTTGGTGATTCCATTGCATACCCTAGTGTGGCAAATAAGAATAAAAAAGAAGAGCTACGCATTTATGGTCCTAGAAACTATGTAGGGTTGTTTGGCTTAGATTACATTGTTTCGAACTTGCAAATAGATCCTTTGAGGGGTGCTGGTGTTTTGATGGAAGGAAGTGCTTCTGATATGTCCCATAACCATGTTTTTAATGGTAATATCTTCTTGTTATCTGACCTACAAAGTAGCAGTTTATCAGCAGATTACTATTATCTAAAAAAGCGAACTGATTTGAAAATAAGTTATGAAAGATATAATGTATTTGCCCTTACAGATCTATTGGTACAAAATTATACAACAAATAGCTTTGATGTAGAATTAGCCAGACCATTTTCTGTAGCAAGTCGTATCAGCATTACTCCCAATGTTACACACACTCGATATACTGACTATCAATTGGTGAATCATATTGATGAGACTAATTATTATGGTGGTTTAAAAGCAGAGTATGTTTATGACAATACATTAGAACATGATATTAACATTTTGGAGGGTTTTCGAATGAGAGCAGGAGCCAAAACCTATTTCAACACAGAAAATCAAGCACTGAACTTTAGTAAACTTTTTGTAGATGCTCGTAAATATCTAAGATTGTATAGAACATTAACTTTGGCAACCCGTGTTTCTTATGGACAATCATTTGGTAACTCACCCAAACAATATTTAATTGGTGGAATGGATAACTGGTTATTTGCAAACACAAATGATACAGGAGATGAAAATCCATTACAACTATTCCCTGCCAACAATAATGAACAAGTTTTATTTGTAGAATATGCAACAGGATTAAGAGGTTTTGATTATAATCAAATGGCAGGAAATAAATACTTCTTATTTAATGCTGAGGTGCGTTTACCATTCATGAAAATGATTTCTAACCGTCCAGTAAGCAATAACTTTTTAAGATACTTACAATTTGTCGCTTTTTATGATTTGGGAAGTGCTTGGAGTGGAAGTAATCCATTAACTCAAGACAATACCATCAATACTCAAATAGAAGGCAACTCTCAGAATGGTTTTTCGGCAACAGTAGTCAACTACCAAAACCCATTTTTATCTGGATATGGTTTAGGAATGCGTACAATGATGATGGGCTACTATGTGAAGTTTGATGTAGCATGGGGAGTAAGAAATTATGTGGTACAAAGTCCTAAGTTGTATTTGACCTTGGGTTATGATTTTTAAAAATGACAAGTTATACAAAACAAGAAGAAAGCATTATAGAATTACTTAGTACAGGAACTAAGACAAATATTGATCTAGCAGAACAATTGTGTGAAGGACAAAATATTAACTTAGACAAGTTAATTGAAGAAGAATTTTGTCTTAGTTTTTGGCAAAAAGTTTTTAGAGAGGAACTAAAGAAACACAAAAGAAAAAAGATACGACTAGAAATCCTTTTGAATGAGTGTATTGATAAACTTGCTACATTTAAGGGAACGTCTAAGGCTTTTTCTAATATGGAAACTTTGCTTCTATATCATGATTTCATTACAAAAGTTCCAGCATTTATTTTCAAGCTAAAAAACCTTCGTACTTTAGAACTAGGTGGCACAAATATTTCAACATTGCCAGATTCTATTAAACAACTAAAAGAGTTGAAGTTGTTAAACCTATCGCATTGTCACAAACTGGCTGAATTGCCTACTGCAATAAAAGAACTCACAAATTTACAGGCTTTAAGAATACCTAATACAGCAATAAAAATACTACCAAAAGAGATTGGTCAGTTAACACAACTAACAGAATTAAATATCAGTGAGACCCCAATAACAGAAATTCCAGCATCTATTGGACAATTAAAAAACCTCTACACATTAGAGATTCAAGATTTAAAAATCAAAAATCTACCTGAAACATTTGGACAATTGACCAAATTGGAATATTTATGGATGAGTAATTCAACCATAGAACAACTACCCAATTCATTTGGTCAACTAGCTAGTTTAACCTATCTAAGTGCTACAAAATTACAACTAACAGAGCTACCCGAAACTTTTGGACAATTGAAAAATATTGAATTGGTATATTTTGGAAATTCACCCCTTAAAAGATTACCAGAATCCATTGGACAACTAAAAACTCTTAGTCAATTATGGCTTGATAATACCTTTGTTGAAAAACTGCCAGAATCTATTGAACGATTAACAAACCTACACTCTTTAGCCTTAAATAATACACCAATAACAGAGTTACCAGAGTCTATTGGACAACTTGAAAGCTTAAAGTTTTTGGGTATTAATAATACTTTAATCAAAAAATTACCTCAAAGTATCACTCAACTAAAAAATCTTACAAAACTCACAATAGTTAATACATCAATAACAGAATTACCAAAAGGAATTAACTCTAAATGTGAGATACAAAGGGGAGAATAAAGATGTATATGCACAAATTTTTCTTTGATATACAATATCAATTAAACCTCTATTACTTTTATAAGTATAATTAAGTAGATATTTTTTATATATTTAAACCACAAACCTCTCAAAAGCCATGAAAAAGAATATATTCAGACGTAAACGTTTTTTATTACCAGTATTTACCTTATTGACTCTTATCATTACTTTTCATTTTACAGGGTATAATCATATTTATAGAGCTCTTTGGTATAACTTTGCAGGAATAGATGATTACAAGATCTTTCATAATCGTAGTATTAATCCCAGCAATGATAATCAAGCTTGGAAATATTCGGATAACTTCAATCAAAAAGAGTTATCATCAGATTTTTCTACAATGCTCAATACTTATAAAACAACTGCTTTTTTAGTCATTAAAGACAAAGAAATTGTTTTAGAGAAATATCCACATGAAGGTTATACAGATACCTCAAAAACCAACTCATTTTCAGTTGCCAAAAGCTATGTAAGTTCTTTGATTGGTTTTGCTATACAAGATGGGTACATCAAAAGTGTAGATCAGCCAGTAAGTGACTTTATTGAAAGCTTTAAGACAGAAGACAAAAAAGACATTACTATTAAACAAGTATTATTAATGAGTAGTGGATTGAACTGGGAAGAAACTTATAGTGGTCCTTTCTCAATGACAACTACTGCCTATTATGGAAAGGATTTACGAGCATTAATTGATCAACAAAAACGCATTGAGCCTTCTGGAAAAGAGTTTAAATACTTGAGTGGAAATACACAAGTACTGGCTTTTGTAATTAAGGAAGCAACTGGAAAAAATCTTGCAACTTACTTAGAAGAAAAACTTTGGAAGCCACTACAGTGTGAACAAGAAGCTTATTGGAGTTTGGACAAACAAGATGGAATTGAAAAGGCATATTGTTGTATTAGTTCAAATGCACGTGACTTTGCTCGATTTGGACAACTTTACTTAGATTCTGGAAGATGGAATAATGAGCAACTATTGAACAAAGAATATGTTTTGGCTTCTGTTGGGAAAAATGAAGTTTGTGATGACTATGGTTATCAATGGTGGATCATTCCTAACCACAAAGGGCAACGTATTTTCTATGCTAGAGGAATTTTGGGTCAATACATCATTTGTATTCCAGATAAAAATATTGTGATTGTACGCCTTGGACATGAACGTGGAGAAAAGGCAGAGAATAGCCTTCATCAGAAAATCACCTTCGCAATGATAGACGAAGTTAATCGCCTATTTCCATAATTTTTTGTAGTTTTGTTTCTATGCGAAAGAAAGTATATCACCTAAAAACTTGTTCTACTTGTAGTAGAATTATCAATGATTTAGAAATCGCTGATGAATTTGATTTCCAAAATATCAAAGAGGAACAAATGACTGAAGAGCAAGTAGATGAAATGGCTAAGTTAGCTGGAAGTTATGAAGCTTTGTTCAGTAGAAGAGCCCAAAAATATAAAGCTTTGGGACTAAAAGACAAAGTACTTGCAGAGCAAGATTATAAACAATACATCTTAGAAGAATATACTTTCCTAAAGCGCCCTGTTTTTCTGATTGGAGAAAAAATCTTCATTGGAAATACAAAAAAAATAATTGCAGAAGTTGCAGAAGAACTTTCTAAATAATCACACTATGCTAAAGTCTATGACAGGATATGGTACTGCTTCATTTGAAAATGAAAAGTACTCTATCAATGTAGAAATCAAATCACTTAACTCTAAGTTTTTGGACTGTAATACACGAATTCCTCGTTCGTTTTCTGACAAAGAAATTGAAATCAGAAATATTCTTGGAAAACAATTAGAAAGAGGAAAAGTAAACTTCTCAATTGATTTTCAAGTCTTGGAGAACAAGGAAGCAAAAGTTACTTTCAATGAGGATTTGGTACAAGTTTATTATCAAACACTTGTAGCAAGTGCAGAAAAAGTAGGAGCTTCTACTGATGGTTTATTATTGAAAGTATTGGACTTACCTCAAGTCATTGAATCCAATAATTCAAGTAAGGCAAGTGATGATGAGTGGAAATTGGTATTAGAAACAATTCAAAAAGCAATTGATAATTGTAATGAATTTAGAGGCCAAGAAGGAGCTTCTTTAATGCAAAAGCTAGCTTCTTACATTAATACTATTCAGGAAGAACTAAATCATATCATTGCTCATGATTCTTCTCGAATCGAAAATATTCGTAAACGTATCAAAGACAAGTTAGATGAAGTGGTTTCTTCTGATAATTTTGATGAAAATCGCTACGAACAAGAACTTATTTATTATATCGAAAAATTAGATATTACAGAAGAGAAAGTTCGTCTTCAAAATCACCTTACTTATTTCTTAGAAAACTTAGAGAGTGCTCAAAACTCTGGAAAGAAATTGAACTTTATTTCTCAAGAAATTGGTAGAGAGATTAATACAATTGGTTCAAAAGCCAATGATGCCACACTACAAAAACATGTAGTGGTAATGAAAGAAGAATTGGAGAAAATTAAAGAACAAACGTTAAACATCTTATAAAAGCTATCATAATCATTTGTATTATTCTTGCTTAATAAGTACATTTGTTTTCCATTTAAGGAAATAATACAAAATTGAGAAATATACTTTTAAATACAGCCCTATTATTAGAAGCATCATTACTAATGAATGCTTAGTGAGAGTGGTCTGTATTGAAAGATAAAATAGAAACACAGAAGACCATTCTTACTATATGAATGGTCTTTTTTTGTAAAAAGTAAAATAGAAACCTAACCATCAAATCAATATGGCAGACAAAATATATGTGTTTGACACAACGCTAAGAGATGGGGAGCAAGTCCCAGGTTGTCAATTAAATACAATTGAAAAAATCGAGGTAGCAAAGACCCTTGAACAAATGGGGGTAGATATTATTGAAGCAGGATTTCCTGTATCAAGCCCTGGAGATTTTCAATCAGTAGTAGAGATCGCAAAAGCAGTAAATGATGTAGAAGTTTGTGCTCTAACACGTGCTGTAGCAAAAGATATTGATGTAGCTGCTGAAGCTTTAAAAGTAGCGAATGCTGGACGTATTCATACAGGTATTGGTAGTTCAGATATTCATATCGAACATAAATTAAAAACAACAAGAGAAACAATCTTGGAAAAAGCAGCTTGGGCTGCTAAGTATGCACGTAATTATGTAGACTCTGTAGAATTCTATTGTGAAGATGCTGGTCGTGCTGACTTAGAGTTCTTAGCAAGAATGGTAGAAACTGTTATTGCAAATGGTGCAACTGTGGTAAATATCCCTGATACAACAGGATATTGTTTACCAGAGCAGTATGGAGATAAGATTGCTTACTTGATGAACAATGTACCAAATATTGACAAAGCAATTTTGTCTTGTCATTGTCACAATGATTTAGGAATGGCTACTGCAAATACAATTGCAGGTATTCAGAATGGTGCTCGTCAAATTGAGGTTACTGTAAATGGTATTGGTGAACGTGCGGGTAATACTTCTTTGGAAGAAACTGCAATGATTATCAAATCACATAGCGAAGCATTAAACTTACAGACAGATATTGATACTTCAAAAATCTATAATGTAAGTAGAATGATTACTCGTTTGATGCGTATGCCTGTCCAACCAAACAAAGCAATTGTAGGACGTAATGCATTTGCTCATTCTTCAGGTATTCACCAAGATGGAGTATTAAAGAATCGTGAAAATTACGAAATTATTGACCCTAAGGAAGTAGGATACCCAGAATCTTCTATCATCCTTACTGCAAGAAGTGGACGTGCAGCATTAAAGCACCACATTGAGCGTTTGGGAGTAATGATTTCTAAGGATGAATTGGATGAAACATATAAAAAATTCTTAAAATTAGCTGATGAAAAGAAAGACATCACAGATGATGATATCTTGAAGTTATTGGGTAAAGAAGTTTCTTCTAAACAATTAGAGATTGTAGATTTTGAAGTAAATTGTACAAGTGAAGCAAACTCTAAGGCAAAAATCACGATTGATATTGATGGAGAGCAACATACTGCTGAAGCAGAAGGAAACGGTCCATTAGATGCCTCTAAAAAGGCTATTGATAAAATCATGAAAAAGCCTGTTCGTTTAGAAGAATACCTAGTACAAGCTGTAACAGGTGGTTCTGATGATCAAGGGAAAGTACACATTCAAATCTCTAAAGATGGTATCTTTAACTATGGATTTGGATCTAATACAGATGTGATTTTCGCTTCTGCACAAGCTTATTTGGAAGCTGTTAACAAAGCATAATAAAGACATATATACATAAGCAACTACTATTCAAACACTTGTTTGGAAAAAACTGTAAATTATATGTATACTTGAAAATGGTCTTTGAAATAAAATCAAATTTTAATCAAAGATTACTGAAATAGCATAACAACAAACACCCTTTATATGCAAAAGCCCCACTCGAATAATTTCAAGTGGGGCTTTTCTATTTCTAACACTAAACCTTTATTCTTTCTCTATACAACTAAGAAACTAGAATTAGCGTTAAAAATATGTGTTTGAATAAAATTTTAGTAATATGAAAAAGACCTTAATTTTCTTAAAATTATTGTTTTTAACAATAATTGTCTATTCACAATCCATAACAATTGATAATGTAGTTTACGAAGTTAGTTCTTCTGAAAAATTAGAAGCAAAAGTAGCACGTAGTTATAATGCAAGAGGAAGTATTAATATTCTTTCTTCTATCGTTGTTAACAATACAACTTATAACGTAACCAGCATTGATAATCGTGCATTCAGTTCCTGTAATTTAACAAATGTAACAATACCAAATTGTATAAATAGCATTGGTCAAGAAGCTTTTGCTTATAATAAGTTAACTAGTATAATAATTCCTAATAGTGTAACTGAAATTGGATATCTTGCTTTTTATAAAAACAAACTAGAAAGTTTAGTATTACCAAATAGTATAACTAAAATTGGAAATCGTGCATTTAGTGCTTGTCATTTAACTAGTGTAACATTACCAGCCAACATAACAATCATTGGTCAAGAGGTTTTTGCTTATAACAAATTAACTAGTGTAATTATTCCAAATAATGTAGCTAGCATTGGTGAATATGCATTTTATAAAAATAAATTAGAAAATGTAACACTTCCCAATAGTATAACTGAAATTGGGAAATTTGCTTTCTATAATAATAAGCTGAAAAGTATAACCATCCCTAATAACATAACTCATATCAAAGAATCTACTTTTGCTAATAACAAATTAACTAGTGTAATTATTCCAAATAATGTAGCTAGCATTGATCGTAATGCTTTTACAAACAATAAGTTAAAAGAAATAGTAATCTCAAACAATGTTACTAATATTAGTGAATTTGCTTTCCTAGATAACAAGGTAATTCCAAATAATATAAATAATGTGAATTAAGGGTTAAAAACCAAAAGTTAAAAAAGTAGCAGCAATAATTTTCCCGT
>JAAEPT010000069.1 GCA_024232295.1 Cytophagales bacterium | reverse complement strand
TGACATTGTTGAAAATACCATACACCCACTAATTCACATTATGAATGGTAAGTTGGATCTGGATCTGTCTACACACCAGAAGATGAGTGATATTACTGAAAAACTGGAATTGATTGCAAAGTCTCAAAATACAGTTAGTAAACCTACACAAAAGCAACCTATTTCAAAGAAAGCTACTCCAAAGAAATCCGAGAGTAAGGACTAGTAATGTCAGTAATTACTGTACATCGTAATCATCAATTGCCGATGCACGAGATGAAAAGTAAAATTGATAAAATTATAACCAGTATTGAAAAGAGATTTGAATTTCGAACTGAGTGGGAAAGTGAAAATGTACTTTTATTTCGTCGAAAAGGAGCTGGTGGCAGTATTGAAATTGATGAACAAAATTTTAATTTTACTTTGCGACTTGGTTTGAAGTTTCGAGCAATGAAAAAGCAGATAGAGCAAGAGATCATCGATGCTGTTAGCAAGAGCTTATAATCTTGTTGAACTGATGTTGGATACTGATAAAAAGGAGTCACTATGATTTATCGAATAAAAGAAAAATTTTGGAGCTGGGGTACAAATTTCTCAATCAATGATGAAAATGAACAGCCAGTCTACAAAGTTGATGGGGAAGCTTTCTCCTGGGGTGATAAATTATCAGTACAAGATATGCATGGAAAAGAATTAGCTTTTATAAGCCAAAAATTACTTTCTTTTAAACCCCGGTATGAAATATTTGTAAATGGTTCACTTTTTGCTGAAGTTACAAAGGAACTCAGCTGGTTTAAACAAAAGTTCATATTAGACATTCCTGGCCCAAATGATTATTCAATTGAGGGGTCTTTTTGGGAACATGAATATACTTTTATGCGCAAAGGCAAGGTTGTGGCAACCATCAGCAAGGACTTATGGAACTGGACTGATTGTTACGGGGTGGAAACGATTGAAGGTGAAGATGATTTAACAATTTTGTGCGCATGCATTGTGATAGATCAGGTATTGCATGATGATGACAACTAGAGTTACATCTGTTGTGTGAGGATAGTTGATCTCAGGGAGTTATAATTCAAAAATGATTTTTGACCAAACACAGAGGATGTATATGCTTATTGTTACTAGCATTACAGTGAGTCTTTTGTATTGGATCAATATTCTTTATTTC
>JAAEPT010000068.1 GCA_024232295.1 Cytophagales bacterium | reverse complement strand
TTCGCTTGTAGAATAGCCTTCTTCCTCATAGATTTTACTCAATAATTCAAAACCATATACCAAAATATGCCCACTTCCACATGCTTGATCCAATAAGGTAATTTCTTCTACAGAATCAATCTTTAGAAAATCTTCATTTTGCACAGAAGGAGATTCAATAAAATAAGGCATGTGTTCACGTAAAGAAGAATTAGGTCGGTTTTGTAGCCATAATTTTCCTACCGTATTTTGTACCATATACTCCACAATCCAACGAGGTGTAAATAATTGAGTTGCAGCAGGAATATCTTCTTTTTCTACCTTGCTTTTAGAAGCAAACACCTCATCTTTTCTTTCCGAAATATAAAATTGGTATAACCAACCAATAATTTCGACCTCTTGACAATCCTCATTACTCATTCCAGTACAAATGTCATGAACAATTGAAAACTCAGAAGTTAAATCATCAGGTAATAAAAGCTCAGTATAATTGTTTATTTTTTCAAATAAGAAAGGAAAAACTTCATGTAAGTGATTACAAGTAGCAATCAATAATAACTTATAAACCTCATCTTGTGGATTAGGAGAAGGAATCTTACCATCCAATAAATCATACACCTT
>JAAEPT010000067.1 GCA_024232295.1 Cytophagales bacterium | reverse complement strand
TATTAAAAATGCAGGTAAGATGAATACAGCGGATTCCAAACAAGAAATTACTATCTTGGAAAAGTATTTACCAAAACAAGCATCGAAAGATGAAGTAACGGAATTTTTACAAGATAAGGATTTGACTTTAGGTGGGCGATTGATAGGATTGGCAAAACAACACTTCAATGGAAATGTTGACCCACAAATTGTCAAGGAGGTAATTGCAGAATTATCTTAAAAGAACTGGCGGTGCTTTTCTAGTGTTTTTGACCGCAATAAGAAAATAAAAATCGAAAACTTTTTTAATTGGGCATGAGGTCAAATGGTTAAGATGTCTGCCTGTCACGCAGTTCGGAGCGGGTTCAACTCCCGTCATGCCCGCCAATTAAAATGCCCAAATCGACAAATTGGTAAAGTCGCCTCACTTAGAATGAGGAATGTGTGTAGGTTCAACTCCTACTTTGGGTACTTATTTATGGGCCGGATGCCGACGGCAGGTCAACTCACTTGCACTGAGATTGTTTGGGTTCGATTCCCACCGTGTCCACTATAAGATTGTTTGTTGGAGAGTTTCAACTTTAAAAGAAATTTTCATTTATGCCGTCGCGGCGCAGTTGGAGAGGCGTGCCGGTCTGTAAAACCGGTCCCTTCGGGGTGAATAGGTTCGATTCCTATAGGCGGCACATGATGGGTTATAGTAAGGTTTTGTAAATTTTGGTAGTGTCCCAGTGGACAAAAGCACAAAGAAAATTTACTTTTATATGGTGTTTATTGTATATCTGGTTATTATACCTGACTGTGAATCAGGAGAACAGGGTTCGAGTCCCGTGAACACCCATTGGACTGTTTTGTACCTAAGTTGATTAAATAAAGAAAAAATTATTTAAGATGCCTAGGAAAGAAAAGAAATATCATTTCATATACAAAACAACTAATTTATTGACTGGTCGCTATTATATAGGGATGCATTCAACAAATGATTTAGAAGATGGATATTTAGGAAGTGGTAAAAGACTAAGATATTCTATTCGCAAATATGGTTCTGAGAATCACCAAAGAGAAATTCTTGAATTTTGTAATTCAAGAAAAGAACTAAAACTCAGAGAATCTGAAATAGTAACTTTAAATGAAATTGCTAAAGAAGATTGTATAAATCTAAAAGTTGGTGGAGAAGGTGGATTTTCAACTCATGAAGAGATGTTAAGAATATCTTCGCTAGGTGGTCATGCTACTAAAAAAAGATATGATACAGATGAAGAATTTAGATTAAAGATGCAAACTATAAAAAGCAGTACTCTTAAAAGAATGCACAAAGAAGGTAAAATTAGATATGATACGTTTACTGGAAAGAAACATTCAGAAGAAACTAAAAGAAAAATAGGTAAATCTAATAGCGAAAATCAAAAAGGTTCTAAAAATTCACAATACGGAACTTGTTGGATAACTAACGGATTTGAAAATAAAAAAATAAAAAAAGAAGAATTAGAACTTTGGGAATCTAAAGGGTTCTCAAAAGGAAGAAATTAAAATATTAGAAATTATGAAACGATTTAAACGAAAATTTGTCAAGACTTTTAAAGTCTTTTAGAACGCCCCTATAACTCAGCGGTTAAGAGTGCTACTTTTACAAAGTAGAGGTCGTTGGTTCGATTCCAACTAGGGGCACAAACACAAACAGAAAGTTTGCGTCCTTAGCTCAGTTGGTTATTCGTAAGATGTAGAGCACTCGACTTTTAATCGAGGGGTCCTGGGTTCGAGCCCCAGAGGACGCACAATTTGGAACTATGGCAAAGTTGGTCAATGCGCTGGACTGAAAATCCAGAGATTCGGGTTCGATTCCCGGTGGTTCCACAGTCCTTTGGGGAGTTAGTTTAATTGGATAAAACACTGGGTTACGACCCCGGAGATATGAGTTCGATTCTTATACTCCTCTCAGATGCCGATATAGCTCAATTGGTAGAGCAGACCCCTCATCAGGGTAAGGTTATAGGTTCGATTCCTTTTATCGGTACAAAAAGTTTTTTAAAAACTTTAAAAAAGACTTGACTTTTAAAATTAATCCTTGTATATTTACAATGTATTAAGAGTTAAGAAAAACAAAAACAAATTGTCTGGTCATCTAGCGGCAGGATGCCGAGTTTTGGGCTCGGTCACGTAGGTTCGAATCCTACCCGGACAACTTTATATTGCGGGGTGGACTGGAGAGGCTCCAGCTCGGGCTCATATCCCGAATGACGCAGGTTCGATTCCTGCTCCCGCTACTAAAGAGAGGTGAAAATCAAAATGATAACTGCAATTTGATTGGAGATTTAAGACCTCAGCTAATGAACACTATTTGCAGATTGTGGAATTTAGAATGACTTGTGGTGAAATTGGTAATCACGCCGTCTTAATCGGTGGTTCTTGGATAGATACCGAGATTGCGGGTTCGAGTCCCGTCAAGTTACTATGAGTGAGGACGGCAATCCAAACCTCAGAATACAAACGAAACTTTTTGCCGAAAGTCTAGTTGTATAGGTTTATAGGTAGAATGGTTGATGCGATTGCCTGGCGGCAATAGAAACGGGTTCGAGTCCCGTATAGACTACAAAAGACGAAAAGGGACTACCAGACAGTATGAGAACCAACGTACGAATGTGTATGAGGAACAATAGGACTTGATTGCCTGAATATTACTTGATAGCAGGAACACCTGTTTGATAGAGATAATAGAATATAATACAAGTGGTTTTATCAATAGCGCTAAAGATAAAATTTTGTTGAGTAAGATAGTCTTTAATTATTACTAAAATTTTCCTTCTCGTTGAATAGTTCTTTTTTATTCAACTTATTTTCCTTAGTGTAAATCTTTCAAACACTAAGAAGATGTGACCAGTCCTTTATGTCACATGTATTAAACACCCACTACGGAATCTACCGTAGTGGGTTTATTGTTATCTCCCTATATCATCTGCAATCTTTTTACCAAATTCCTTTTCAATCTTTTTCAAAACTTTCTCAGGTGATGGTAATTTATCAAGGTTTTCCTCACTATCAGGGTCAGTTACTGTTTTGTATATATCAATCAAAGCATCAAGTCTTATTTGTTTATCTGGACTTAATTTTGCCTCATTTAAAAATTCATTTAAACTTTTCATTGTAAATAATTTTATTTTAAATATTTAACCTATTTGTTTGGAGTTGTCAATTTATATTCTTATATTAGTAGTCTAATGAAAAAGAAAAAACACTTAAACGGAAAAACAGCACGTAGAGAAAAGTTAGTTGAAGACGGTGCTTATGATGGTAGATTTCGACACAAAGTTGAAACACTAAAGAAACATAAGAAAGTAAAACACAAACACAAGTTATATGAAGAATAAATTTAATCCAGTTCTTGTAACTGCAACTGGTGATAATATCCAAGATGAGAGATTATTTACAAGTTCAAGGAAACTAAATTCCTATCTAAAAATGGTTCGCAAAAATTATTCTGAGAACCTTAATCTAAATTTTAAATCTTATAAAGCAAATTAATATGTTTGATTCACACCATAACCATATAACAGAAATTAGAGAAGTAACTAAGAATATTAATGTTACAGAGAAAAAAGCACCGACAGATGAATCTATCAAATTGTTGGATGAATTTAAAGAAAAGGCAGAAGATAGAATAATCAAGTCATTCAATATCCAAGATAACAATATCAATGGTGCAATTTTAGTTTTAGCAGCAACTAGTGCATCTTTTGATTCAATGAGTAAACATATAGTTCATTATAGATACACTATGAATGGACATACTTATCAAGGTAAAGGTGAAGTTGATAAAATTCTGTTCCAAAGAAATAAAATGGAGTGTTTAAAATTATTAATTGATAATATGGCACAAAACATAGCAACAGGATTATTTGAAGCAAATAAAGAAAATTTAAAAAATATGTTCATATAATATTTGGAGTTGTCAGATTAATTTTGTATATTAGAGAATAACTTAAAAAGAGACGATTTATGAAGACTTTATTAGTATTTGGTGCAATGGCACTATTGATGGCGAGTTGTGCGTCTAGCGTGGATGCTACGACTTGTGTAGATGTAGAAACAGCTGGAGGGTTTTGGTGGGGACTTTGGAATGGTATAACTGTTGGTTGGTCATTTCTAGGTTCACTTTTTTCAAGTGACATTTCAATCTATGATGTAAACAATACCGGTAGATGGTATGATTTCGGATTTGTACTAGGAACAGGAAATCTTATAGTAGCAGTAAGAGCAATTTTGAAAATTTTATCAGGAGAATAATGAGATACCAAGAAGGAGGAAACTATACACAAGATATGATTGATGAAGCAAGACTTGTCGCAATTCATATCCACGGGAATCAAAATTATGACAACATATTTCCCTATGAAAAACACTTAGCAGATGTTGTTAGAATATTAGAAGATTTCAACTACACAGGAAAATATTTAATTGCAGGTTGGTTGCACGATTCTATTGAAGATGGAGCAATTTCATACAACAAAATCAAAAACTACTTTGGTTTAGAAGTTGCAGAAATGGTTTATGCAGTTTCAGATGAACTTGGTCGAAATCGTAAAGAGAAAAAGGAAAAGACTTATCCGAAGATTAGACACAACCCAGATGCTGTTGTAATCAAACTTGCAGATAGAATTGCAAATATCCAACACGGAGGTAAAATTGAGATGTACCAAAAGGAGTATCAAGATTTCAAAAACAATCTTTATTTACCAGGAATCGGCGAATCACTTTGGAACAAATTAGAATCATTATTAAAACTATAAGAACATGTTAGAATTTATTTATTACGCTTTTGTATTTTTGTTTGTTATAATGGAAGTACGATATATTTTCAATTGTAGAAGAGAAATAGAATTATCAAAACTAGTAGAAGAAAAGGGAAAAATAGATTACCATTTACAAGATGAAGAGACTAAGAGAGCAGTTAGGACATTTCTATATAGATTCGGAGTAGTTTTCGTAGTTTTGTTCTTAGGATTACTTACATCTAGTTGGCCATTAGTATTACTATTATTAGTTACTAGTATCGCTTTAGCAAAACCTTTTAAGTGGTTACGAAAACACAAACCTGAAGTACATGTAATTGCTATTTGGTTAAACTCAATTTTTGGTTTAGCAATCGGATTAGTATTATTATTGAATTATGTTCACATTGGTTTGAACTTTAGTGAGATTGTTCAAAACTTTTTCTAAAAATAAAATATGTTTCCCGGAACCTGCATTTAATAATTGTAGGATTTTCCGAGGAACAATATATAGTAACTAGAGATGAAAGGTGATGAACTAAGAAAACTAATGCTTAAAGGTAAAGTATTTGTAGAATATAATGGACTTAACTGGGAAGTAATTAGAAAGTATAGACATAAGGTATGGATTAAGAGAGGAGATGAAAAGAAATCTTTAATGTTTAATAAGATTAAGTTTGTCTTTTTGAAAGAAGGAGAGAGTTCCTATGAAAATTGCCAAAAATTGAAATACAAAAAAAGCGATAGGGTTAAATCAGATTGGAATAATATATGAGTAAAGAAAGTTTAATAGCAAAGTATAACCAACACAAAGGAGAAATGGTTTTGTTGGGATATAGAGTTTATCAACTAATCGGTTTAGTTGATGCCTATGATGATTATTATTGGGTTTTGCAAGATGGTAGAAAATTAAAATATTCAACTTGTGTAGGTAGTTTTGCGCCTTTAAAAAACAAATTAGATGATAAAGACTATAATGAGTTGATAAGAATAGCTAAACTCAATTGGTTTTCTTGTGAAAATAGTATAGGTGATATTGGAGCATTGGAATATCAAATAGAAATGGAAAATTCTATTCATGATGAAAAATTAGCAGATTTTTGTTGGAACTTAAATTAATTATTCTCATATTGTAGTATGGAAAAGAAATATACGATAGAAGATATTAGAGCAGCATTTGATGCTGGTTGTCAAAGAGGAGCATATAATGTTCATAAAATCCACAATTTTGTAGAAGAACCTCTTTGTCGAGAGGGATATGTTGATAGTTTAGAAAATCCAATTGTAGAAGAACCAAAAGATATTCCTATTACATACTATCAAATTAAAAAGTATGTTGGTTGGAGTAAATTCTGTGATGTTACCGGAGGTAATCAATATGCTATTAATGAATTTGGTGAACCAGATTTAACAGAAATTTATTATATTAAAGAAAGTCAAGCAAATGAACTCGGTTTTTAGAAAAATAAAAAATTCAATTGATATATGTTATATTGCTATTTTATTAATAGTTGCGTATATAGTAGTTAAAACAACAGATGAAAAATGGCCAAACGAATAGTATATTTTGATATGGATGGAGTTCTTTGTAAGTTCAAAAAGAAATATGACGAAGAACTTAAAAGAAATCATAGTATCAAATACCCACAAGCAACTTATGGGTTCTTTACAAGTTTAGAACCTCATCATATTATGATTGGGCTTTATAAAGCACTTGAAAAGAATAGTAACTTTGAAGTCCATATATTAACTGCCCCATCAATCCATAATCCATTGTGTTATACAGAAAAAAGAGTTTGGGTAGAAAAACATTTAGGGATGGATGCAGTCCAAAGAATGGTTATTACTCAACATAAGAATTTACTCAAAGGAGATTATCTAATTGATGACCATTCTACAGGTAGAGGTCAAGATAAATTTGAGGGTAAACTTTTATTGGTAGATGAAGATAATATGAATGAAACCGTTAATAATATTATCAATACCATAAAAGATGAAGTAGTAGATATACTATGAAGGATTCAACATTAAAAGATGTTAAATTTAAAGGCATCAAGATTTGGAAAAAGTTAGTTATTAAAGACATAAAATCAGGTGGTCAATGTGCCATCTCAAAAACAGAACCAATTGGTGAAAAGGATTTATATTATTATAAAGGTAACTTGAATTATGCAGATATTGTCAAACCAAAAAATGGTTCGTACAAAGTAGTTTTAATGAATTACTATTTTCATAAAGTATCAACTAAATCAGGAACTAAAATGTTAGTTGAATGTAAAGAACTATCTGAAAATGAGTACACTATAAAATTTCCTTTGAATATCAAGAAAAAAGTTAAGAAAAAATTTGGATTATTCGAGATAAAGTAGTAAATTAGTATTGTTAATTAAAAAGAGAGATAAATGTATTTTATATTAAATGAGGACTTGAAAAAGTCTTATGAAGTAAACCCAGAGTTGTTGGTAGAATTTGATGCTCATACCTTTAGTGGAGGCGAAGAACATATTAGAATTACAAATGTAGATTTTATTAACCAGGTTAGTCCTGATGATATTGTATTTGTAACTAAGTTAAGAACAGCAAAAGATTTAGTACAATTACAAATGGCAGTAGATGCCCTTGATAATATTGGAACAGGTGCTAACTTTGTATTAGAAATTGCTTATATGCCAGGTGCAAGACAAGATAGACCTTGTAACAAAGGTGAATCAACTTTTGTAAAGAGTTATGCGAGTATTATCAATAATATGACTAATTGGGGACAAATTAATATATTAGATGCTCATAGTGATGTTGCACCTGCTGTTCTTGATAATTGTCAAAATACTGCAAATACTTCACTAGTTGATAAAGCAATTGTAGAATTGGACTTAGAAGGTATTACTTTAGTATCACCTGATGCAGGAGCAAACAAGAAAGTACTTACTTTAGCAAAACATATTAATAGTACACAATATCCACATGACAAAAACAATCTAGCAAAATGTGATGTTGTTCGAGCAGATAAAAATAGAGATTTAGCAACAGGAGAAATTTTAGAAACAATTGTTTATGCAGATTCTTTAGAAGGTAAGGATTGTTTAATTGTTGATGATATTTGTGATGGAGGTAGAACCTTTATCGAACTTGCTAAAGTATTAAAAGAAAAAGGAGCAAGAAATGTTATATTGTTTGTTACTCACGGAATTTTCTCAAAAGGTTATGATGTTGTTCTTGAACATGTAGACCAAATTGTTACAACAAACTCATTTGCAGATTTAGATGCTGATAACGGTGGTTCTATTACAGTATTGCCAATTACACAAGTTACACTTTAAAATAAATATAATGGATTTCTTAGAGATTTATTACACTGATGTCTACAAAACTGGACACAAACCTATGCTACCCGAAGGTAGTACACTAATGAACTCAAATTTTACTCCTCGTAGTGGTAAACACGCAAACTTTCCTAATTCAAAAGGAGTAATTGCTGCAGGTATGCAAAAGACAGTTCGACAAATACATGAAGATTGGAACAAAAACTTTTTTCAAAGACCTGTTGAAGAAATTGAACAATTCGGGAGAGACTTGACGGCAATGTTGATGTTAAAGGAACCATTCAATGTTAGTCACTTTAAAGAGTTACATGAACTTGGATATTTGCCAATTGTTTTTAAAGCGATTCCTGAGGGTTCTTTTATTCCATATAAGATTCCGATGTTTACTATCCAAAATACTAAACCATTAAGCGGAAAAGTTTTTGATTGGATTGTTAATTATCTTGAAACTATTTTAAGTGCTGAATCTTGGCAAATTCCAACTTCTGCAACTTTAGTAAGAGAGTTTAGAAAACTTGGAAAAGAATGGCTTACAAAAACTGACCCAGATAACCTTTGGTTGTTAGATTATCAATTCCACGATTTCTCAATGAGAGGTATGGGAGGTAAATCTGCTTGTATCAATTCAGGATTAGGTTTTGCAATGGGTTCTCGTGGTTCTGATACTTTGCCTGTTATTCCGGCAACTAGAAAGTTTTATGACTATCCAACAACAGAAGTTCCAATTAATTCAGTTATTGCAAGTGAGCACGCAATTATGTGTTCTTTAACAGGGTTCTTCTTAAAACAAAAAGATGGTACTTGGGATAAGATTGGAGAATTAGAGATTGAAACATTTAGATATATGTTGCAAACATTCCCAACAGGTATTTTATCTTTAGTTTCAGATACTTGGGACTTATGGAGAGTTATTACTGACTACTGTGCTCAATTAAAAGATGAAATCTTAGCGAGAGATGGTAAATTAGTTATTCGTCCAGATTCAGGAGACCCAGTTGATATTATTACAGGTACTTTTAGACCATCTAAAAATAAAGTTCCTAAATTAGAAATTGACCTTGAATTTTCTGATTATGATGTAGCTGAATTAGACACTCAATTATTCTTTGATAGAAATATTGATATATTCTCAAATGTTATTTCAGATATGAATGACGAAGTTGAAGATGGCGGAGGAGTAGAAACATTAAATGTGTTAATCGGAAAAGAAGTTTATACTATGGTAGTTGATTTTGATTCTGAATGGATTCCTGACTGGTCAATGAGATGTAATGTTGTTGGTGATTTATCTTTAGAATCTGTAGAAAAATATGTAGAACCTAAAACACCCGTTGCAACTACTGTGCAAGAAAAAGGAGTTATTGAGTTACTTTGGGACATCTTTGGTGGAACTGTAAATGCTCAAGGTTACAAAGTTCTTGACCCACATATCGGAGCAATCTATGGCGATTCTATCAACTTAGAAAGAGCAGAGCAAATGTTTATTAGATTAGCAGATAAAGGATTTGCAAGTTCAAACATTGTGTTAGGAGTTGGTTCTTATTCTTTACAATTTGTAACTAGAGATACTCACGGATTCGCACAAAAAGCAACTTATATCGAGTTAGGTGAAGATTGTGGAGTAGAAATTTTCAAAGACCCGATTACAGATGATGGTACTAAGAAATCTGCAAAAGGTTTACTTAGAGTTGATTTAGTAGATGGTGTTTATACTCTTAAAGACCAATGTACTAAAGAGGAAGAACAAGGAGGAGTTCTTCAAGTAATCTTTGAAGATGGTAAATTCTATAATCAAGTTGATTTTGAAACTATCCGTAAGAGATTAGATGAATCTATTTAAAACCTAGGGGAGCAGAAATGTTCCCCTTTTATTACTTTACTTATGTTATTAAAACTATTAAATTATTCTTCGTATTCATTTTATACTAATAAGATAAAATTGATATGGGATATACTATTCAATGAAAATAAGATAACTAATATTATCGAAGAGATTGTTGAAGATAAGATTTCAGATATTAGGCAAGACTTTGCAGATAAATTACAAATGATTGCTCATGAACAAGAAAGAAGATATATAAGTAATAGTAATGAACCACCACACATACATGTTACTAATTTTGAATCTTTTAACATGAAAGATGAGCGTATACATGTAAATGTCCAAAGTCTAAGAAAAGAACCAGTACAAACTATTTCTAATATACAGGATGCGAGATTTTCGTTAGAATCTGTAAAATCTGAAATGGCTAGAGAATTAAGTAATAGATTGATAGAAGAAAATCTAATTACTTTTAAAGTATTAAATAATTACAATACAGGTGGTTCTACTATCCAAGCATTAATTTATAAAGCATGAATATACAAATAGAAATTTACTTAGGAGATAAGTACATTATGACTTATCTAACTGATTTAATTCCTTTAACTACTGATTTTATTGAGATACCAACTACTCATAAAGTAAGTAAGGGACAGAATATTTATACCGAAGAAAATACGTATGCACAAGGTATTTATACTATTGATAAAAGAGTATTCTTAGCAAATAAGAATAGAATAAAGTTATTTCTAGGGGAACTTCAGGAGTAAATATTTAACAATTAACTAGTTATATTATGAACAACACAATTTATAATTATATTGTAATAGACTTAGATAGCAATTTATTCAACGGTATTGTTGCAATAACTTGTGAGTGTGGAAATGGTATGATAGAAGTTATTACACAAACAGGACGTAAAGGTTTTTTTACAAAAGACCAAATTAAAAGAAGATAAATGAGAAATGTTTATAAACCAGAACATATAATTAGAAAAGTTGAACGAGTATTTTTAGGTGGTACTATTGATATGGGTAATTCAGAAGATTGGCAAAAAGAAATAACAGAATTTCTTTTGTCTATAAATCCTGAATTAGTTATTTACAATCCTAGGAGAGATGACTGGGATAGTTCTTGGAAACAAGAAATTGAGGACCCACAATTTAACCATCAAGTAACTTGGGAACTAACTTGCTTAGAAAAAGCAGACCTAGTTATTATGTATTATGGTAAAGATTCAAAGTCACCTATTAGTTTATTAGAAACAGGATTATTCAAAGATAAGATTGTTTGTTATTGTCCAGATGGATTTTATAGAAAAGGAAATGTTGATATTGTAGCAGACCGATATGGATTCCCGGTTTTTAAAGATTGGCATGACTTTAGATTTGAATTAGTTAATAGATTAGCAGATAGAATATGAGAACCTTTAAATTTGAAAGAGAATCAGATGGTAGATGGTATGTAGTTTTACCTGAATGGCAAGGAGACAAAGAGGAACTAGAAATGGTTGCCGGTGCAGATATGTTTTTAGAAATAATGGCACAAGGTGAAAATGAAGTTGTTATTGATGTCGATATTGAACCATTTGATGGGTTTAAATATAAACTTACTTTTCAAGACCATGAAGCTGGTGGAGGTACTTATTATTTAAGAGGAGAACTTTTTGAGTTCCCTGTTTGGTTATGTCACGTGACAGAATTTGTCTATGGATATTTACCTGAAAATATTTTTGTTAGATAGTTTGCATTTTTAAAAAACTATTCTCATATTGTAACTGTAATTAAAAAAAGAGATATGTTTAAAGAAATACCAAAGTATCTAGTGGACTTTAAGGATTTAATGGACCTAGGATTTAAGATGGAATATATGAATTGTATTGTCCACCAAAAACAGCATGGGTATGATGACTTTTGGGTTCAATATAGATTAGATAAAAAACATTTTATTTCTTGGGAACACAATACAAGATTAGCAGAACTTTGTATTTGCAATAGACCAATGGATGACCCAGATTATTCAATTATTGAGAGGAGACCAATTGAAAATGGTTTAGAAGATGTTAAGAAATATCTTTATCACTTTGGACATATTTCTGCTAAAGAGGCTGGAATTAAGTCAGATTTTGAGAGAGAATATGATGGAGATTATCCCGTACAAGCATGTTAAGAATTATAACTAAAAAAACTTTTGTGGGTATTGTCAATCCAATGGCAGAAATAAAAGTAGGAGATATGGTCACAGATTGTATTTCTTATAATCATCCATTTGAAGTTAAAACACTAAACCCTGAGTTTAAATTTGGTTTATATTACAAAGTTTTAGAATATAAAGATAAACCAATAGATAATTTGGGAGAATATTTGAGCGAATTAATAAATAAATTAGATATGTATACATTTGAAGAACAATACCTTACATTTGAAGGTAAGACATTTTATTTCAAACATGAATCATTTGATGAAAGAATGATTTTTAGATTTGGTCCTATTGCCGATGATGGCAAAGCAACAATCTTAAAAGAAAACGGAGACATCGAGGACTATGAACCAATTGATGAAGTCCTTATGTTAGTAAGAGAGCAACTTATTATTGTTGAAGAATAAAAAAAGTTTAAAAAAAGTTGCAGAAACATTTGGAATTACCGATTAGTTTCTGTATCTTTATAATGTTGGTGATGAGGTTATCACCTAGATAGTTTAACTGTTTTATTATGGATTACAAAGAGAAAATGTCAATCATCGAGGAGTATAAAGAGTTGTATGCAGAAGAAATTACAAGATTCAAGAAAGAGACGAAAAAGATTTTTCCTAATGCTCATGTAGAGATGTTTGTCTATAATGGAATTGGTGACCCTACTTTAATAGTTAATTTTAGACTAATTGAAGACAAAAAAGACCAAAGTCATCAAAATGTTGATAATGACCCGGTTTACACTACATTTATTGGTCATTTGCCGGTTGTTCATCCTGACAAAGATACTAAATTCAAACTAGAGAGATTACGTGGAGATTTGAGTGTTCAACCACCAGAAGATAGTTATTTAGCAATGGGTAGAGTTAAGTTGCCTTACCGAAAAAGCACTGGGAATATTGCCAAACAAACAGACAAATTGATTGCCTACTTTAAGAAAGTTGGGAAAGCAGTTCTTGATAATCAAGATAATCTTTACAAAAAAGATATTGATAATAAGTATTTAGATATTAACGATTAAAATTATGAGTATTTTAGGAGAGTTTTTAATATTTTTAGGCATGGTAACTTTTAATGTTCTCATGTCTATATACAACTTCAACAATTTCTTTGAAAATATTAATGGAGAATACGCATCAATATATTTTGGAGTTGCAATATTTCAAGTAGCAGCAGCTGGGTTTATTACATTTCCACTTTTACAGACACTAAAAAATGAATAATCTTAAACCAGTAGGTGTTAGATTTAAGATGTCCTTTGGCAAATATAAAGATAGCACAATTGGAAAGATATTATCTAAAGACCCAGATTATATCTTATGGTTGATAGATAATAATATTTTAAAACAAGGATTCAAAAAAGAAGTTTTTGAGGCTGCTTATGTAGGTTCATTAGAATCAAAAGAAAGTGACCTTGATATTTCAACTGACTTCCCAGAATATACGTGATATGGATAATAATTTATGGATAAATAAGAAGGCCTATACCTATTATTTAGAGGGTTTAGAAAGTACCTATGAATGGATAGATAGTTTTTCAGATAATCGAGAATCTTATATATTAGTTCACAAAAATAAAAGACAAGGTTCATCAATTAAAAAACACGGTTCTTATAATAATATGTATTGTAAGATAATAAAATGTCCACTAAAAAGAGCATGGGCTAATGTTATGATTATGAATTGTAAGTATGTTTCATTTAATTCTTTTGAAACGATTTATAAAAAAGAATATTATAGACTAATTCGTGCTGAACTTCTTGAACATAAAACTGATTGGGCTGAAGCACTTACAATAGAAGGAAAAACTTATAATGTACAATTTACTTATGGTATGTTGGATGAAAAAGAAAAACCTAAGAATAACCAGATACCTTCATTAACTAGAGATTTAATTAGTAGGAATTTAAGCAGTCATACTTATACTGATTTGTTTGCTTTACCTAGACCTGATGGTTCTGTTTGGGTTGGACAGGTTGCAACTTACAATAAAAAACATCTTAACTTTGATGTATTAAAAATAACAAAAGGTGGTTCTTATGATAAGAATAAAGGTAGTGTTTCTTATACTGAATGCGAAAATTTAAGAGTTGCAAACAAAGAAGAAACAGAATGGTTCAATTATCTTAAACAATGTAATGTTTATATTGAGTTTAATATATGGAAACATAAACATAATTTAGTACCTGGTAAATATTATGTAATCCGGGTAAATGGTGGAAAACCTCGTATAGCAGAATACCTAGATACTAATAGTTTTGGTAGCAATAAATCTAAAGATTTTATTCACTTTAGAAATGTAATTGGGATTCCTAAATTTGGATATTGTACAGCAGAAACCCCCAATGACTTTAGTACAAAGACATACCAAATGAATGAATATAGAGTTGCCACACCTGCAGAGACAAGATGGTATAACCAAGTTGTAACAAATGGTGAAAAAAATGTTGATGTTGACTTTAACGTTAATAATCCGCAATATACTAAAGCATGGAGTGAATTTGATACTAACCTTTGTAATGAAATAGAATTACCTATTGCAAAACCAGTACACGCAACATTAATTCCAAATCCAGATTATTCTGGAAAAGATGAAAAAGGCAAAATAATATTTGCTAACCCAGTAGAAAAACAAATTAATAATAAAGAAGTAGTAAATTTTACAATTAAAACAAAAGAGAAATATGAGTTCTAAAAAAACAACATTCGCAGAAGACGTTCTTTCAGAGTTAAACAAGACAGATGACCAAGTACAAGTAGAAAAGGTAACCGATATTGTTGAGGATTATATCTTAGAAACTGAATCGCAAATCTCAATCTATGAGAGAGAAATTCCTTTTGCTGAAAAAACAGTAACTAGATTTAAAAGACAACTTGAAAAAGACAAGACTGCATTAGAGCAAACTTACTTGAATTTACAAGATGGTAATTATTCATTGTTCTTACAATCTATTATTGCTGCAGAGGAAAAAGTTTCTGAAACTGAATTAGATATTGCAAATGCAGAATCTGATATTGCAACTATCAATGCAAATATTGATAAGTACAAGAAATTGCTTAAAAGATTAAAGAAGTAAAACACAAAGGGACATATTAATTTATGTCCCTATTTTTTTAAAAAAAAGTCGAAAAAAGTTCGGGTTACATTTGGAATTGTCATATAATCCTTGTATCTTAGTATTGTTGGTGAGGGAGAGACCCTCCGAGAGTTGAAAACTTTAACACTTCTATTATGAATATTACTGCAAAGAACGAGAGACAAAAAATGAACATTGAGTGGTTACTTAAAAACGATAACGCTACTTACGAATCATTAGACGAGGGACGTGTTCAGGTAGTTAGATACGATACTAAAAACCAACAACCAGTTGCAGCGATATTCAGAGACAACCGAAAAGACCCGAGAGAACATTACCGATACGCTACTATTGAGAGACGAGAGGAAGCGATTCAAAATCAAGTTAATGCTTCAAAGACATATCACCAAGCAAAGATTGACAGAAAGAAAAACAAAAAGAACGCTAATATAAAAGTTGGCGATATTTTGGTTACGAGTTGGGGATATGATCAGACTAATGTTGATTTCTACCAAGTAACGAAATTGATTGGAAAAGCAACGGTTGAATATGTTCAAATTGGTTCAGAAACTGTTGAGGAAACTAGTTGGTGTTCAGCTGATGTAAAAGCAAATCCTAAAGTAATTGTTAATTCAATTCCAGAACGTGGACGTATTAATCCTTACGGTGTTAAGATTGGTAGAGAAACAGGACGAATTACTACTACTGACGATACACATTACAGAAGTTGGGGTTATTAATCCTCAACTTTGGTTAATATTTAAAGAGATAAAAATGAGTTCAAGATTATTTGTTATATCCGATTTACATTTCCGTCATGAGAACATGGCAAAGAAAAGAGGATTTGAAAATGCACAAGAACACGATAATCATATTATTGAGAAGTGGAATAGTGTAGTAACTAAAAAAGATATTGTATGGATATTAGGTGATATTACAATGGAGAAAAAAGACCCATTGAAATTACTTGATAGATTGAATGGTTCTAAAAAAGTAGTATTAGGAAACCATGATAGACCACAAGATGTCCCAGACATGTTAAAACATGTAAATCATGTATGTTCTTCTTTTACTAAAAAGAATGTCATCTTTACCCATATTCCAATACACCCACAAGAAATGAATAGATTTCGTTTGAATGTTCATGGACATCTACATGAGAACTTAGTATTGGAATGGGAGATTGGTGGTGTCCAAGTACCTGATAAACGATTTATAAATGTTTCTTGTGAACGAGTAGATTTTACACCTGTATTATTAAATGATTTGATAGATGGCAAAGAAACCAAAAAGTAAATTAGAACAGTTTCTAGGTGACCCTGAAAAAATGCATTATTGTTCAGCAGGTCAAATGATATTTGCAAAAGATAAGAAACGCGGTGACCAAATGATTTTAGATGTTAGAGGTTGGGGAGCAATCCAACATTTATTTGATGATGAGGAAGAGGCTGCAAAATTTCAAGATGAACTGGGAGAGTTCTATGTTGAAGCAATAAAAGAAAAATTAATTAAGTTAAGACAAAAAGATAAGTAATGGATTTAGTAAGTTTAATAATAATGTTTTTAGGGTATATTATGATTTATATAGCATGTGATGTCAATAGAGGACCTGAATCAAAAATTGAATCATTTAGCAAGGAACACATATTACAAGTAGTATTAGTTACAGCTGGTGTTTTATTAATTAAGTATTTCGGATAATGGTTGATATTTTTGGGAGAGAAGTAAATGTCGGGGATAAGATTCTTAGACAATCCAAATATAGTGGCAAAGGATTAGCAGAGGCCTTTGTTGCAGAAATTACAACTAATTTCGGACAAGATACTTTAATAACTGTTGATACCTTAGAACAACTTTCAAGACATGTAAAAGGTAGTGGAGGTAATGCTACACGTTCGCAATTTGTAGTTCTACAATCAAAGTTAGGAAAATTATCTTGGATGAAGTATTAATTATGGCACGACCTAAGAAACCTAGAGTTGGTTCTAAAGTTGAAATTATAGAACCATCTCATTATATCGAGAAATGTTACTTTGGACAGATAGGAAAAGTTATCAAGATTGAAGATATACATGCTACTGTTGAATACCCGAATGGTATAAAAGTTTCAAGTAAGTTGAATAATTTACGGGTTCTATAAAATATTTTGAGAACTATTTACATTTATTATATATGAAAGCAGTAGATATAGTTTCACATCATGAGATTATTCGAGATACTATTGGATATGAAGCAATATCTAAAATGGAATCTTATGAGATTCCTATGATAATGGATTTCTTGAAGTTTGTTCACAATTACAATAAAATTAAAAGAATCTAAATTTAGAAAAAATTTAAAAAAAGTTACTAAACAATAAAATATTTCATCTGTTTTTTGTATTATATAAGTATAAGAAACAATATTAGTTTCGCAAGAAACTACTCCCAGGTTGTCGGGAGGATAAAGATTAGATGTTGAACTAATCATTCGGGACTTGGGCCTCAGGCCAATTTGTCGAAATAGTCAAAACGATGTTGATTAAGTACTTTGTGTATTCAAAGGAGCAGGTCACGATACATCGGATAGGACAATGCCTTAACAGAGGTTCAAAACTATCAGAATATTAATTAAAGAGGTACTACTGTTATAGTATTGTAGTTGATTGATAATATGGGGATTATGAGTAGTTATCCCGTAAAAACATAAATGCTTGAACTTTCATAAAAAGAAATGGTTCTGGGTAAGTGAATCTACGGAGACACAAACACTTATGGCAACTTCCGAAGTGCCTAACTAAATTTATCGAAAGATAGTTTAGTCCCGAAAGGGGTAGATGAATTTCAATTCCCAGTTGATTGAAGTTTACAATTAATATCTTGGTGTAGGCATACACGTAGGGTATAGATTAGAAGGAAGGTGTCCTATTCTGTTTCGTTTCAGTCCATAAACGAATGGCAAAGTTATTGAAGGATTTTAACAGTCCGTGTGCTAACATTCAACAAAAACGAATGGTCAATAACACAATAAGCGAGTAGTGCTAGCTTTATTTTATTAGTAGTAGATGGCAAACCAACATTGAACCTAATCCCTAACCACTTACTAATATAGTCAATATAACAGTAAGTGGTTTTTTAATATCCAAAAATATGAGAACACTAAATATTGAAATAAGAGAATCTTACCTTTTAACAAAAGCAGGAGGATATGGAGAATATGCTGTAATAACTGCAGAGAGTTTAGATAAACTAGTTGAAGGTTATTTTGAACTAAAATCTGAGTTGATATTTTTACAAGAAAATATTATCAAAGGGAAAATGCAAAAAACACTTCCTATCTATACCCTATATAAAACTTTTACTTTAGGTAAAATTACAAATGCAGATGAGTTTGTAATTCAAGCAGTTGAGAATTTTTCAGAAAATATTGCAAGTATAGGAGGAAAAGATTTTACATTTGGTAATGAAGTATTAATGGACAATGACCAATTTTTTTCTCATATAGAAAGTCTTACTCTTTTCAAAGAAAAGTTTGAGGAATTTGAGAAGGAGCAAAGACAAGAAGATGAGAGGATTCTAAAGAGACAACAAGAACAAAAACATATAGTTCTTGAAAATCAGTATAAACAATTTCTTGCATTACAAAAGAAAATGGAAAACGGAGACTTTGAAAGATTTACCAAATGAAAATAATAATAGCTGGTAGTCGAGATTTTAATACAGAACATCATTATAGATTGCTAAATTCAGTTCTTAGTAGAGTATTGAGAGATAAAGACTTAACTACAATTGAAATCGTTAGTGGAACTGCTAGAGGTGCAGATAAGTTTGGAGAGAGATATGCAAATGAAAATAATATTGCTATTGCAGAATTTCCGGCAGATTGGAACAAACATGGGAAGTCAGCAGGTTACATTAGAAACTCAGAAATGGCAGATTATGGTTCTCACCTTATTGCTTTTTGGGATGGTAAAAGTCGAGGCACTAAACACATGATTGACTTAGCAACTAAAAAGAATCTAAAAGTCATTGAAGTAATTTATGATTACTACAAAGATATTCCAACTTTCAAACAAATAAATAAATATAATTACTAAGGAATACTTGCAAAAGTGTTCCTTTTTTTGTATATTAGGATTCATAAAGATTAAGACTATGGAATTAGGTTACGCTTGTATAAATACAGAACTACGAAAAGACAATATCACTACCAACCGAGGTATGATTAAGAAAACTTTCTTAGCAAAAGGTATAGAGTATTGTTCAGAGTTAGCATTACAAAATGTCCGAGACTTGTTTAAGATTGTTCAATGGAATACTAGAAACAATATCAAAGTCTTTAGAATTTCATCAGACTTGTTTCCTTGGATGAGTGAATACAATCTTACAGATTTGCCAGATTGGAACAAGATAGAAAATATTCTTAAAGCAGTTGGTAATCATGCAAATACCAACAATATGCGTTTATCATTTCACCCAGGTCCATTCAATATTCTTTGTTCACCAAAACAAGATGTAGTTGATAAAACAGTCAAAGAACTAGACCAACATGCATTTGTCTTAGATACTATGGGCCTAGAAGTTTCTCCTTTACACAAAGTCAATATTCATATTGGAGGTGCTTATGGTGACAAAGTTTCTGCAATCAATCGTTGGATTGATAATTTTCAACTATTACAACCAAGTACACAAAAAAGATTGACTATTGAGAACGATGATAAACCAAGTATGTATGCTGTTGAGGACTTAGTTCATATTAGTAGCAAAACAGGTTGTCCGATTGTTTTTGATTTCCACCATCACGATTGTCATCCGGGTGTTCTTTCAAAACAAGAAGCCTTACATACTGCAATAGATACTTGGCCAGAGGGTATTACTCCAATGACCCATTATAGTTCATCTCGTAGATTGTTTGAAGATGATTCTGTAAAAAATGTTGCACATGCAGATTATCTTTATAATCAAATTCCGTTTGTTGATAACTTCAAATTTGATGTTGTCTTAGAGGCAAAGGCAAAAGAAGATGCACTTATTAAATACAGAAAAGAATTTATATAATGAAACACTTAAATGACTTTAAAAACAAAGAGACTTTGAATGAAGGAAAAAATGATACATTTAATGTTGGTGACCTAGTATGGATTATGCCATATAAAGGAAACAAAAGAGGTGAACGTTCTACTTTTCATGATGCAGGTGTTGTAATGGATATTCTAAAAAGAAATAAATACTTGATTAAAGTAGAAGATAAAGATGGTGATTTTGAAGAAGAAGTCACTGCAAAGTTTTTAGAACCAAGAATGACCCCCGAAGAAACGAAGGAATTTAATAGAAAACGTTCCGAAGAATATCATAAGAAAAACCCACAAGCAAAGGGAACCAGACAAACATCTTATGATGGTAAAGAACAAACATTTAAACAATCAGATTATTAATATGAAATCAGTTACTAAATTTAAAATGTCGCAAGAACTTGAATATCATATCAATAATGGTGTTGGTATTTCTGAATGTGTATTTATGTATGGTTCAGAAAAGTTTTGTGACCTAATCATTGAAGTAAGAGAACTATATAACGATGGTAAACTTTTACTAGAAGGTAGAGATAAAGCAATAGCTTCTTTAAAGACCGGTGAGAAAGCAATTTATGATGGCAAGAAAGTTAAACTTCATCTACCCGACTATGATAGTGGAGCAGGTAAGAAACTTAGTGTTTATCTTGATAGTGGAAAAACTGATGAAGAAAGTGGGTTACCTATTGCAAAGATATTGAGATTTGGAGACCCTGGACTTTCTATTAAGAATCATGATAAAGAGGCTGCTGATTCATTCCAAGCAAGACACAAATGTGATTCTAAAGGAGATATTAACAAAGCAGGATTCTGGGCTTGTAATATTCATCTATTTGCAAAACAGTTAGGATTGAAAAGTGATTATCCGTGGTAGTAAATAATATATGAAATATCTTAACGAATTTTTGAACGAATCTGTGGTATCAGTAGAAGATTTAATCGATATAATTGATATGGACCATAATAATCCACGTTATGATAAGTATAAGAAAATACTTAAAGACGAACACGATATTGATTATGTAGAACCTAAAATCAGGTACAAACAAGAAAACAAATTAATTGATAAATACACGACACATTTCAAAGCAAAGACAAAGAAAGGTGAAACTCTTTCTGTTAATGTACATAAAACATCTAACTTAGAAAAGTCACTAAGTATAGAAGTATTTGATGAAAACGGAAACCCGGTCGGTCGTGCTGGTTTTGAAATAGATACAATTAATAAAACTATCAGAATAGGTGGCGCAATAGTCGAACCGAATATGAGAAGAAAAGGGGTTTATTCTGTTATTGTAGATTTTATTCAAAAGATTGCAAAAGAAAATAAACTCAAAATTTTGGATATAGGTAGGAGTGATGATGCTAAAGCTTTCTGGAAAAACCGTTAATAAATGAAACCATATAAACAAATCAAATTAGGTAATCTTATACTTAGACTATTTTTTAAAATAGATAATCGTAGTTTATTATACAAATGGCATACAGATGAAAAGCCAAGAACTGTATACTTTTTCCCATTTGGTGATTGGAAATTTCAATTTAATAATGAACTACCTTTTGATATTAAGTTCGGTTCTAATATAAAGATACCAAAAAACAAATTCCATAGACTAATCAATAATAGTCAATATCTTTTTTGTATAATTATTGAAAATTAATTTGGATTTGTCATTCCTTTTCTGTATATTGTAGTTCATTAAGATTTGAACTATGACAGAAGAAACCCAAGATACAAGACAAAAAGAGTTTTTACATGACTTAGGAAAGTTGTTGGAAAAACATAGAGTTGAATTAGTAGTTGAGGAATTTGATGCTCCAACCTGGGGACCAGGTGATTTTATGATAGTTGCAGAATTTGAATGGGATTTACACAAAGAAGATGATATTTTTGTTAGTCCTATTACCTTAGGAGCATTTGTTGATAAAAATGTTAAAAAAGATACAGAATAATTTGGAGTTCTCATTTTAATTCTGTATATTAGTATTGTAACATTGAGAGAGACACTATGAACAAGACGATTCACCCTTTGAACCTACCAGAATTAACTCCTGAAAAGATTGAGAGTATTGAGAGATGTTATTTCGGACCTACTTTCAATCTCACTGAGAAATTTCTTATTGATGCATTAGAAGAACATATTGTTATGTATCAACAATTAATGAACCGAGAAATTCCACCGAGAAAAGTTGTTGGTGGTGGTTATAAGAATGGTAGAAAAGTTGCTGAAACTTGGTTACGAGAACAGATTGCTGTTAATAGACATTTGTTCAAATATTTTCATACTAGAAATCAATTAACAGATACACAAAAACAAGAATTACTATGAGTGATGTACAAGTATTATTAGATTATCCAGAAGTATTACAAGCAATTGAAAAAGCACAACTTGAAGCAAACAAACTAGGTGTTGAAGATGCTTTTCAGATTTGTGCCTTAGCAAAGATTGAATTAGAAAAAATTGGATGGACATGTGATTATGACATGTCAGGTGAGTTGTTTGATTTAGAAAAAGTAGAAAAGTAAAATTATGAGAAAAGGTTTATTTGCAATTCCGTTTGTATTAGTATTTATATTTATTATTGGTGGTATTGGTACTAGTGCCTATATATCTCTTAATACAGAAGAAACACTAACTATTACAGTAACAGACAAAGATAGAATTACAACTAGTGATGTAGATGGTAATGTTACATCAAAATACTTAGTCTTTACCGACAATGAAGTATTTGAGAATACTGATGATTTAATTCATAGTAAGTTCAACTCCCATGATTTCCAAGCAAAACTAAAAGTGGGAGAAACTTACAAAGTTGTAGTTGTTGGTTTACGAATACCTGTATTATCTACAACTAGAAATATAGTTAAGATTATAAGTAATGAATCTGTTCAAAAAAATATTTAAGATTGAAACAGGACACAGTCCTAATACATTGCCGGATTACAAAAATCCGCCACCTCCTCCAAAGAAAAAGAATATGGAAAAAACAAACCCAGAAATTTTAGAATTGAGAAAAAGATGCGAACAGTTGCATCTTGATAACTTTGAAGATTTGCAAGGCGAAACTATCAAAAAATGCTTTATGGATTTTGGTGAACTCTATTTGTTATTTGAAAGTGGCAGATATGCTAGTTTTGACATAATGTATAGTGGTGGTTATAGTTCAAGTCAGGAAATTAATATCTGTGATTATGCAGTAAGACCAGAATGTAGAGTTACTTTAGATTTAGAAATTTACAATGAACAAGAATTGAATATTATTAAAGATGAAGAAAATCGTAGAGAAAAACTACAACAAGATGCTTGGCAGAATAAACTAAAGCAAGAATTAAGAGAGCAGGAATTAAAAACTTTAGAAGAGTTGAAAAAAAAGTACGAGTAAAACCTGACTTTTTAAATTTAAAAGAATAATTATGTACACAATGGATGGATTTATAGAAATAGATTGGCAAGAAAAACAAGGTTTTAAACCAGTGCATAGGCAGAAGTATCTTGTTATTAGACCAGTACCAAATACAAATGACTGGTTTGAACCCCAAATTTGTTGGTTTGATAGTCATTCAGAGTATTATATTCCTGATGACTGTTATGACTTTGAAACTTATCAAGAAAATGATAAATTTATAGAAAGTAACCAAGAATCAATAACTCACGTAGCAATTTTCAACTTTAACAAACCTTATTAATGAACTTATTAAAATTTTATGAAGAAAACCTGGTAGGTAAATCTGCTTACTGTGGACCGAAAGAACAAAATCAAAACTTTATTCTAGGTACACTTAGAGATAGTTGTATGGTTAATGTAACTGATGAAGATGGACAACATTTGAGTTCTTATATGATTTCAGATGTGTTTGATTTGATTATGGCAGGAACATGGAAAATTGAAGGTTTAAGTTTACCTAATTGTATGTATCTTCAAAAGATTGATGAAATTGAAAATGAAATTTCAAGTATCTTACAAGATGTTAAGAGATTACAAAGAATGAAGGTACAATTGAAGAAAAGAATAACATGAGAATTGACCATCTTATAGAACACATAAAGATGCTAAAAGAAATACAGAAATAGATAAACAAAGATAAAATGGTAAAATTAACAGAAGAACAAGAATTTAAACTATTCATCTATGAAAAGTTATTATATTTCAAATCTGGTATTTATTGTTACGGAGTAGTTACAGGAGAGGATGATGGGAACTTTTATCCAGCTGTTTATTCAAAATATACTAAGTTTGCAAAAACTTCTATCAGTGATTGTCAAATGATGTCAAGTCGTTATAAAGCAACTGAGTTAGCAAAGGTTGTAGCAGAAATTCACTTAGAGGAATATTTTGAAGAAAACTATGATAAGTTTTTCAAAGAGTTCAAAGAATCTAAAAATAGTTAAAATGTTGCCTAATTATATCCAAGAAAAGAATGAACGAAAATTTTATTTGGGAGATATTGATGACCAAATAGAAGTTCTAAGAGAAGAAATAAAAAGATGCAGAGAGGCAAATGATGGTTTGGGTATTCATATTCTAAATTCTGAGTTAAGTTTATTACTCAATAGTATAGAAAGAACTAACAAAGTTTCTGAGGAATTTAGAGCAAGGTCCGAAGCAAATTGGTCAGCGTATCAAGAAACAAAAAAATTCATACAAGACATGAATGAACTAGATATTCCAGCTAGCGATGTAGCAAAAATGTTGGGATATAAATAAAACCCCTTTTAAATTTGCAATTGTAAAATAAAATTATCATCTTAATAATGTTATGAATAGAAAAACTATAATGGGTTCTGAGATTTCAGAATCAACAGTCGCAATATTGTATTTATGTAAACTTAAAGACAATTCTTTAGAGTTGTTGAGTGAAGTACAATTTACAGATATAGGATTAGCATTAGATTATTATGCTAATATTCCAAATCCTGAAAGTCAATTAATAACAGGTGAAGATAAAGAAGATTTGTATAAACATTTACAAAGATTCTATGAACGAAAAGATACAGAAAATTTTATTAACTATTTAAAAGAGACTATTTAAAAGAGTGTATATAATGGGAGCAACCGTAATGGAAAATCAATTTTTGATTGACAGAAAACCAGTTGATGGTAATGTAAGTAATAAGAACGGATATATTTCAACGCTATGATAATCTTACCTATTTTTTGTATAGCAGTTTCACTAGTTTTGATTTGGTGTAATAGTCCACTTGCTCGATACTTTGCGAGTAATAGGAAAATTGATTACACTAAAGTAGAACATGTCACTAAACAGAAACCTTACGGTGATGTATTGAAAACTTATGAACTAAGAATCGCAGCAGTTTCTTTTATCTTCTTTGTAATTGGTATAGTCTTAGTAAGTTGATGAACGATACAATTAGATTAATTATCAGTATTTACCTTTTATTTTAATTATGAGTTACTTAGTAGTCGATAATCAAGGAAATTTAGTTATAACCAACAATTTGTTAAATAATAATTATATAGTGACTGGATTTCTAGCACAAGATGTATATAATATCTCAAAAATGATGAAATAGATATAAGTTGAGAAATTTATACCTTTTAATGAAAAAAAGTCAGAAAATGTTTGTTTTTTAAAAATAAACCTCGTATATTAGTACTGTTGATGAGGGAGGGACCCCCAGAGACATTTCATTTAAATATCTATATTATGAACAACGCAATTACTACTGTAAACAACATCAAATTTAACAAACGTCAAATCATCTCAGAAATCAAATCAAGACGTTCTTGTAACTTTCATGAAGCAGAACCAGTTAGAAATCAAAATAACCGGGTAGTTGCTCAAAGATTTCACTTTGCTGGACCACAAAAAGATGCCCTTGAAATTCAGGAGTTCTTTGACCATGAAGTTATCCAAAAAGATGAGTATACATATTACATGGAGTTCCAAACAAGACCTAATTTTAGATAGTAAACCACTTGGTGTCCCAAGAACTGGGACACCTTTAAATTTCATTATATGAATCCATTCTTTATCATATTGGCTATTAGTATAGTACTAGGTATATTGTGTTTGAGATACTTAGAAGGGCATTTTAGTAGGGAGTATGAAATAATTGATACTTATGACCTAGAATCCGAAGCAGACCGAGTTGCAAAACTAGGGTTCAAACCTACATCTTGGAATAGTTTTGAAAAAATCCGTATTATAGTATTGAAATGTAAACACACAGGAAAAGTTAAAATTAAGAAAATCAGATACTAAAAAGGAGAACCTAGTATTATTAAAAAGATTGTTACTACTGAAAGGTAAAATAAGTCATTTGAGATTTTCATAATTGTATTATTAATTTTAAAGATACTTTCTGTTAACATTAAGTTAACATATACTATATATAACGGAAAAAAACACAAAAAAGTTTAAAATAAATGCTTTAAAATTTGCATTTAATAATTATAATAGGTATATTAGTATTGATGAGTGACCGAGATAACAATATTACTACTACCAGAAAAAAAGTTGAAAAAAGTTTAACTTTTATTTGGAATTGTCATTTAATCTTCTCATCTTTGATATGTCAGTGAGGGAAACGCCCTCCGTTTGTTCAACTTTAATAATTCTACTACAATTATGACAGCAATAGCACAAAACCTACTTAGTCCAGCAGATTACACAGTTTCTAAAGCAACTGCAAATAAGAAATCTGGAGTTGCTGATAAGTTCATTGATAACTTAAAAGTCCAAGCACCTACCTTTATCGATGCTGAGATTGATGGTTATAAAATATTAGGTAAGACAGCAGTTTTCCAACAATATGTTGCTCAAAAAGACGAGACTACTTACAAGATTCAACTAAGAAAAATTCCGGGAGCAGGAGCGACTGGAGCGACAGCATCTGCGAGAGTTGCTGAAAAAGATTTGTCTAAAATGAATATTCAGACTAAAAGATTAAGAGATGTAAAATTCTCAGACGATTTGTTTGTTCCTATGAAGTCAGGAACTGCAATTGATTATTGTTATTCTACCGAGGGTGGAGTTATGCCTGGGACTAACTATATTGTTATTGGAGACCCAGGAATTGGAAAATCTACCGTGACTATTGAACACGCTGCTGCGATTCAAGCGATTAACCCAGAGAAACGAGTTCTTTTTATCTCAGGAGAGATGACCGAACTTGACATGATTCCTTACACTAAACGATTCCCGAAATGGTTGGATATTGAAATCTTGTTTGTGTCCGATTTGACTGAGGGACTTTATAAAGAATCTATTGAAGCGAAACTTCAGGAGGGTTATGATTTAGTCTTGGGAGATTCATTTGCAGAGATTGCAGATGCAGTTAGAGGTGACTTTAATGAGACTGTGAGAGGAGCAGATAAGAAAAGTTATAATGACGTCGAGAAATGGTTAGTTGATTTGATGGTTCATAACAACAAAGCAAATAACGACATGGAAATTTATACTTCTTTTATCTTCATTCAACAAATGACAAAAGGAGGTGACTTTGTCGGTTCTAACAAACTTAAACATAACACTACCGGAATGTTAGAATTGAGATATAAAAAGTCAGGAGAGCGTCAAATTATTGTTAGTAAGAACCGACGTGGTTTTGACTACAATAACCTCCACTTCTCATTCGGAGAGGGAACCGACGGAGTTCTATACGATACTGACCGAATTATGAGAGACAGACGTATTGAGCAAGAAATCAAAGATGCTGCAAGTGCTCAAAGAGATGAAGAACAAAAAGCAGAGAAAATTTGGGAGAAATTAGGATTGAATCCTGATGGTTCTGAAATTGAAAATCCAGATGAAATTGAGGCCTAGTCTCAATTTCAAATCGGGCATGTAGCTCAGTTGGTTAGAGCAACACACTCATAATGTGAAGGTCGGGGGTTCAAATCCCTCCTTGCCCACCAAAATATATTACTAAACATGGAGTAGCTAGCCATAAAAATCGACCGTTGGTGAGACCAGTTATCCGGAATAAATGGAGTTTCACTCGGAGGAGGCATATAAGTGCTGAAAGTAAAATCAGATACGAAGATTGTAGTACAGAACTTTAATGGATTTGAGAACCTTAGAGTAAGATGAGTAATATATTTTTTTTAAATTCCCTTGTAGCTCAGTTGGTTAGAGCAGTGGACTGTTAATCCAAAGGTCGTAGGTTCAAGTCCTACCGGGGGAGCAACATAGTAGTTAAGTTGAACACAGGACTTCAGGAGGTAGTAGACCTGAGGTCCTTTTAAGGTAAAAAAGAAATTATGAAAAAAATATTAGTAGTAGCAAAAGGTTACACGATTACAGTTAATTCATGGGAGAATGATGGTGACCATTGGAATACAAATGAAATCAGTTCTGAATCTAAAGAATATATAGATGCAGTAATTGAATTGTTAGATTTGATAAAAACTTGGGGAAATGACAGAGAACCAAGTGACTATATCGAACAACTAAAAGAATGGACTATTAAAAATATCAAAGCAATTAACGGAACCGAAGATGCTAATTCTTTATCAGATTTTGACAAAGAGGATATACCTCTAGATATTATCTATGAACTTTTAGATGATTCGGATTATTATACGTTTAGGATATTAAATGACTATTTAGTTACTTATAGCGAAGAGGATATTTACCAAGAAATTTATAAGAAAGGATAATGGGACTTGGTGGTATGATAGTTAGTTCATCTAGTTTTGATATATCCAAAGATACTAGAGGCCTTAATACAAAGTGTTTGACTTTAAAAAGAGCAGACAAATTGACACAATGGATGCAAGAAAAGATTGAGGAATATGAATCTTTACCTAACCCAAATCCTAATAACTATAAAGTAATTAGACACTACCAATCTGGTAAGTTTCTTTTAGTAGAATTAAAATACTTAGATTGTACTAATTATGAGGGAAATAAAATAATGCTTTACAAAGATTGTACTATGACACAATTGTTAGAGCAAAAACTTATTGACCCACATTTTAGCAACAATCCAAATTATTATTCACCAATTGCTAGATTTGAACCAACAGATGAAGGTTGGAACTTAGCAACAAATTATATCAATATGTTATGGCAACAAAAGACAAAAAAATAAGTACCCGTGTTATTTGGCAATGTGGATATTGTGATGATATTGCAATTTCTTATTCAACATTAAGACATGACATGAACTTTTGTGATTGTGGAAAGTCTGCATTGGATTTAGAGGAGGACTATTCTAGAACAATAGGTGAAGTTAAATATCTTAGTGTTAAGGATTGTATCGAGAAATCTAATGAACACGGTGATAAATATAGAGTTTGGCAAAAATCAGAATAATATGAAGACATCGAGACCTAAAAAGAAAATTACAATAATATTACCAAATGGTAAAGAGTTTAGTTCAGTACCTGATGTTTTTACGCAGGAAGAGGAGGAAGAAATATTAAACTTTATTCGAGATTGTGCAGATGGTAAAATGGAAACTATGCAATTCAATACTGATAATGGACAAATAATTTTTATTCCAAATGAACTATTAAAACAAACAGCAATTTTATTCGGATAGTATGACAAAGAAAGATAAAGAAAAATTGATTAATCAACTAAAAGAAGTTCAGTCAAAAAAAGTTGAACAAACAATTGATTACAAACACTCAACTAACAAACTAACAGCTCAAGCAGTTATATCTTTTATAGATGAACTAGTTGAAAACATACAAACCAACTATTAACCCAAACCCTCCGATTTATCCCGGAGGGTTTTTTTGGTTTAAATAGAATATGACTAACTTACTAGACAACCCGAAAAATATACTCTTGATTATAGAGTTCTTAAAATCAGAAGATTATAATATTTCTATTGATTCTGCAAAACAGGTAGACCTTGATGGAACTATTAGTTTTTTTATGGACGATTTTACGATACTGTTAAGCGAGTTTAGTATAAACACACACCAAATAGTAGAAGTATCGGTAAACACGGAAAAAACCAGGAAATATTGGACATCTGATTGTATTAGGTATACTCAATACTTAGAAGATATATCTAGGGATATTTATAGAGGGTAAAAATATTTCCTTATTTATTTGTTAATGTCATTTTTTATACTCATCTTTGATATGTTAGTGAGGTACACTAATATTTAAAATTTATATTATGATAGGATGGTTAATATTCGGATTTATAGTCTGTATATTTTTGTTTGTTGCTACAATTACAACCACAGATGACGAGAATGTGCAAGGTATTATGGGTGCTCTTTTTTTTATAGGGGCTATTGTGTTTTTTATGATTATAATATCTCAATATGAAATGAGAGGTGTTGATGGAACTAGAAAAGACTTTGAAAGTGGTAGGTTAAGAACTGAACCTGTTTATACTACTAAGATTGTAAATGGAGATACTACCAAAACAGTTACTTACAAAATTATAACAGATTCAACAAAAAAATCTTATGAGTAGTTTTAAGAATATTACAGTTAGTATTTTCGTCAGTCCTGATATTGACTGGGAATTACTAAAACGAATTGATGAAACCAGTTGTGATTGGTTAAAGTTTATTGAAGATGAGATTATTTATACTTTAAGACAAAGTGACGGAAGTTCCAATTCAGTTGAAATCCACGTTAGTGTAGAACTTTATCAAAAACTTAAACTTATGTTATATGGAAGATAGTAACTTTTATTTAGAAAACATAGTCACCAAAAAAATGGATGATCTCGTTGATGAATGTATTGGACATATTATACATCTTACTAAAGTTGATTTGTTTCCTAGAACAAAACCTAAAGATATATCAGATTTAAGAACGTCTTTAAAAATAAGACCGGAACAATGGATGAAATCATATATGGTTTTATATGAGGAAGGAGATGAATTGTATATCTTGAAAAGTAGATATGACAACTTTTATACTTTTACAATTTTACAACACGCTGGGTACTTAGATAATTGTTACCCAGTATTCACTAATCAAAAATACAAATAATGAAGTTTATTAATTATATCAAAAATGCCAAGTGGTCCGAGATTCTTTTAATTTGGTTGCTACTTGATTGGGTAAGTATATGGGTTTTTAATCTAGTTTCAAATGGAAGTGTAGATACAACCCCTTTAATTAATTTGTACTACAAATACGGATTTTGGATAATTGTATTGTTCTATATACCATTCGCAGCACTTATCGAAGAACTAATATTTAGAATGTTACCATTTGTGTTTATAAACTTAACAAGTGGTTTTAAGTTATTCAAATTTCTAAAAGGTAGATATTTAGAAATAGTAATCCTTAGTAGTATTATATTTGGATATGCTCATGGCGGATTTATAAATATCTTTATTCAAGGTATTGGTGGATTTGGGTTGTATCTAGTTTTTCTTAAAACTCAAACATCAACTAATTCTACAACTTTGGCGACCTTAGTAGCAACACTATGTCATGCCCTCTATAATATCTCAATCTTTTTGTATTATTACTTAAATTATTATACATAAAGTTTTGAGTTCTCGAATTTTATTCTCATATTGTATATGTCAGTGAGGGAAATACCCTCCGAAAGTTTAACTAAAAATTAATATTATGGATAATGCAATTAATAACTTCCTTCAAGCCTTGAACCAAGATAATCTACAAAGAATGGAACGAAGTTTTCCTACATCAGTGGAGAGAGGTTGGGTAGATGAATACAAAGCGATTCCCGGAAGAACCAATATTAAAATTGTAATGTGCGGAAAACATTACGGTGGACAAACTTCTGCCAAATATTTTGTTAAACCAGATGGCAAGATTTATAAAGCTGCTAGTTGGAAAGCACCGAGCAAAACAGTTGTTGGAGAATTAAAAGACTTTAGATAATGACAGAATTACAAAACGAAAAAATACGAGTAATTGAAGATACTTTTGATTACTACATCACTCATAGAAATCCGAGAGGATTTGATGATGAACATTCTACTTGTGTTTATAGAGCAGATGAAACAGGTGGAATGTGTGCTGTTGGTAGATTACTTAGTAAAGATGCTTTAAAGTATGTTACTGAGGTTAGAACAGATGGACAAGCAATTAATGCCGAAGATTTAATATATGAATTAGAGGATAAAGAAATAATTCCGTTTAGAAAAGAAATATCAAAAGAACTAACTAATTCTGCAAACTTTTGGACGAAATTGCAACATTACCATGACCACTTAATGATTTCGGAAAAAGCAGTAGAACATAAAGATAATATTATAAAATTAGTAAAAGATGGAGAAATTTAATAACGAGTACTTAAAAGAAATTTGTAGAAATATAATAGGACCTTATAAAAAGGTATTTGGTAGAATGGATATTATGGACAAGATGCTGTTGTTATTTCAAAAACTTTAAACCACAATGAAAACTTATGATAGATTTTGCACTAATGTCAGATAATGAATTGAATAAATTCGTTAAAGTCAATAAACCAAAAAACTTATCAAATTCAGATTTGATAGACTTACAATATGAACTTTCTTATCCAGCTAGAACAACAACTGTTCCGGCAAATGTTGAGAAAGAAATTGAAAAAAGAAACTTAGATAAAATCTAATGGAAAGACAAAGAGGTATAAGAATTACAATTGAAGGAACTGCGGGTGAAGGTAAATCTGCTATTGCAACTTTTATTCAAGATACGTTAATGCAATATAATATCGAAACCATTCAACACGATGAGTTCGGTGAATCTATTGCAATCAATTCTGCCCGAGCAAACCGATATAATATTCTTAATGGCATTGGTGAAAGACAAACTAAACCATTTGCTATTGATGTAAAGCATATTAGACATGATGATACTCCAGATTCTAAATTGAATAACCCAGTTGAGTTCTATGAATATACTCCACCAACTATTGATGAAATAATGGAGACTTTGAATCCTAAGTTTTATGATACTAAACCTGATTTGGTAAATAGCAGAGAATTGCATGAATCTAACTTTGCAGTATTGAATTTGGAGGATGGAAAATATAAACTATTCAAGAACCGATATGGATTAGCAATTACTGTTAGAATTTTAAAGAGATTGGGTATTCCTTTAGATAGTGTTGTGAACATACCTGATTATGACTAAAGAGATACTTAATCAAAAACTTGAAATACTTAATAGTTCTTACTGGGAACAGTTCAAATATGCAAAAGAACTTGCTGGGTATCTTGATTTGAACCATCCAAAAAGAGTACGTGTGGAAAAGTATATATCTGAAATGATAGACAGAATACACAAAATAAATGATTTACTAAAATGAGATTTTTTAGACATTGTAGATTGAAATTAAATAGGTTCTTTAAGAACTTACCTAATAATATTTGGGAAACTACTAAAGAAATTCTATTTATTGCACTATTAGAACCATTTGTTAGGTTATGGTATTTTTTTACAGATGACTACTAAAAAAAGTTGTAGTAATATTTGGAATTGTCAGAATGTTTATGTATCTTGTATATGTTGTTGAGGGAGACAGTTTCCCTCTCGGAATTTAGATTTGATACATATGACTACTACTAATTACGCTGAATTAACTAAGATTGCTAACTTATTAAAAGATTTAAACTTAGTTGATAATGTTCTTGAAACTCCGAGAACTATTGAGGAGGGTGCTACTAGAATTGACATTATTCCTCTTGACCCTGCAGAGTGTGGTCCTATGATGGCGATGCTCCAAGAGATTGCTGTCGAAATTTATTGGAATACATTCATGGTTGGAAAAGACAAAGATTTGAGATTGACAGTTTTAACAATTGATTATAGTTATGTTCATCCAGGAGGCGGTAGAAATGGTTACCGAGTTCAGTACGTGATTGAAGGAGAGGGAGAAATTAAATTGAGATAATTATGATTCAATATAAACCAAAGCGATTAATTATGAAAAAATTAGTATTAGCAATTTCAATTTTAGTAGTATCATTATTTACATTTACTGGTTGTACAGATGCAGATGTGGCATCCCAGAATTTAAGAAAAGCAGCAGACCAATTTGAGATTTATCGAAGAGTTGTGTTTTACAATGGAATTACCGATAATTATATTTTGACAGTAGAAGGTTACTGTTCGATTACAAATAACGGGAGACAGTTAGTAGTTATTGTAAAAACCAAAGATGGCAAATTCTTAAAACATAATCTGGGGTTATCTGACAATGTTACTTATTTCTCAGAACAACTAAAAGCAGCAGAAGTTTCAGATGACCAATATCGAGTTATCTTTAAACCTAAAGCACTTGTACCTACAATAGAACTAGACTAAATCTAAAATTTATTGAAAAAAAGATTGGATTCTTTTGGATAATTAAAATATTATTCTCATATTGTATCTGTTGTTGGTGGTGAGGTTGCTACCAATTTATCTTAACCCCTTTGTACTATGAATACAGAATTAGAAATCTACCAAGCAGTTATCAAGACAACAACTCGTGAAGAGTTAATTGATTTAGTTAATACTAAATTACAAGATGAATATGATGCAAAAGAGTTGCATTGGATGACGTCAGCGATTAAGAATATTCATCTTGCTCCTAGAAATCAATCCAAGAGAATTACTAGAAAGTATGGACTTAGAGGTCAAGCATTGATGTTAAGTGTTTACGGGAAATAAATGAGATACCTGATATTAGTGCCATTACTCATGGCACTTAACGTGTTTGCACAAGATACGATAGATACTACCAAAGTAACAGAAAAGTTTCTTATATCAAGTTCTGGGAACTTTTCCATAGGTAATGTAAACCGAGAACTATTTACAAATAAGATATCTTACTCCAGAGATGCATATAAAACTGATATAAATATTGGGGTATCTTATATCTATGGTAGTCAAGATAATAAATTAAAAGAAGATGAAATAAACTTTAATACAAGTATTAAAGTTTTAAGACACAAACCTACCTATGTAATTGGGTTTGCGGTATTAGATAAGTCTTATAAAAGACGGATTGAATACCGTCATTCACTTGGTGTGGGTTTGGGTAAATACTTAATCCGAAAAGATTCATCTAATCTTTCTGTAAGTTTAGCACTTGTAAATCAAGTTGCCGATTATTCTACTTTTGAAGATATTCATATACACAGAATGTCATTAAGAATAAATGGAAAGCACTACATAAAGAAAAGTTACCTTACTTATACTTTGTGGTTTCAACCGGCAATAGAATATCCCACTAATATTGCGAACTTTAAAATAGATTATAATATCCCTCTATTCAAATCTGTATTTTTCAGAATATCTTATGTAATGGACTATGATGACTTGATAATGGAGCAAGATGTTGAACCACTAGACCATATTCTAGTTTTCGGATTTCAATTTAAAGTTAAGAATATTCACAAAAATACTCTAAGTAAATAGAATATAAAATAAATTAAAATCATGAAATATTTAGGTGATTTTCTAAACGAAGATGGCGAATTACAAATAGATAAATTTAATGGGGAGGAATGGTTTAATCACAATGCGATGACTCCTAGAGAATTTATAAAGAAAGCAGATAAACCCGATAGTGAATTTCAAACAGGAAATGCTAAAAACGGATTAGATGCCGTAAAGTTTTTGAGTAAACAATTGCCAGTAAAAATTGCTGTTTCGGTACATCGTTCTTCTTGGAACTATGGTGGAAACTTTGTAGTAACTATAAGAGCAATGGATAAGGGTAAATCTATGTATATATTCAACGGAGGGCCATTAGAATATGTATCAGGTGATTCTACTACTACCCCTGAATATAAAATGAGTAAATCATTTGATGGATTATTTACTCCTGAACACAAAAGAGGTTTTGATAGTTCTTATACTCACGGAAGTTTTAAGTCTATCCAAAAGCACGATACAGTATTGCAAGATATTGTAGATGTGTTTGATGCCTATGAAAAGAAATATGGTAAAAAGTATTCTACTAAAGAAGCTTCTAAAGAACATGCTAGAAATCAAAAGATAGAAAAGATGTTTAGAATACAATCTGAAAAAGCATCTGATTGGATTACTAAAGCAAAACAATCAATCAAAAAGATAGTTCCAGAAGTTAAGATTTTTAGTCCTAGTATTAATATGGGTAAAAAACGCATTAAACTTAGATGGGATGAACCACGTAAACTTAGGCACCCAGATGAATATGGTAATATGGATTATGTTTTCAATAGTAAAGAATATGCAAATTACCAAAAGTATATGGAAAAGGCAATTACTATAATTGAGAAGTTTGCAGATAAATATGATTTAGAAGTAGACATTTCAGCCTAGTAAAATAGTTACACTTATAAAAGAGAATTTACTTTAATTAGTAAATTCTTTTTTTTGCAAAAAAAAGTTCCTAAAAGTTTGGAGTTCTCAGAATTTATACTCACCTTTATAATGTTGGTATTAGAGATATCATTTATATACTCATATTAAAGAAATAATTATGAAAGTAGTATTAAAAGAAAATACTTGGTTAGATAGAAAATTAGTTAATGTTGGTTGGGGTAATGGTTATGTTGTAGTATTCCAAGACCATCCGTGTTACAAAATGAACTACAATGATATTCATGACAAGTACCCAAGTTTAGATGTTCATGGTGGTTTGACTTTTTCAGAATCTTTAGAAAGTCTTTTAGAGATAGATGAATTTGCTGCTATTGAACAAAAGAGTGGTTGGGTTCTTGGGTTTGATACTTGTCACATGTGTGATGACTTAGATAGTTGGCCCCAAGATTCAGTATTCAGAGAAACAGAAAGATTAAAAGAACAATTATTAGAAATCCAATTAAATCATGGACAAGATTCAAACTCTTAAAGAACTGCTAAGTTACGCCAATGACATGCAAGATAAACATACAGATGAAAATGGTAACGCCGATTTTAGGTTCTTGCATGACAAACTAAGAATGAAAATATTAAACGCCCTCGGAACCTCGACTACTGATGACGATATAGATTGGCATAATGTTGCCTTAGAGGTTCTTGAAGAAAACAAACAACTAAAAATCAAACTCAATGGTACAGGTACTTGTAAATGTAGTCCGTGGCAGTTTACCGAAAACATGAGACAGAAAGTTGTTATGTATTGTGGTAGATGTAATAAACCTTATAATTTATAAAAATATGACTGATATTGATAAAATATTAAACTATCTTGAAACAGAAATCAAGAAAAGCGAAGAAGCTTTCGATGCAACATCAAACAACAAGCAACTACCCGAACATCTTAAAGTAGTTTTAGAAACTCAATTTAAATCTATCGGACAAGGCTATTGGAATGTGAAGAATTTTATCGAAGTAAATTTCATTGAAAATGAAGAAAACAGATAAGTTAGAAATAAGTCTTGATATTAAAGATATTTTAGACCAAATAGAAAACTCAGAAGGTGTTCCTGGTTGGTTCACAAGTAGCATTTCTGCAAGATTGAAAAAAGTACAAAACAAAATTAAAAATTTATGACACCAAATTTAGATGGATTAGTTCCAATGTTGATTACTCTAGGAGTTATTATTGGATTAAGTGTTTGTGGATTTATGTCACTTGTAAGTTCAAATGATATTAGGTCTACTGAACCCATTGCCCCGCAAATTGAATTAGTTGTTGAGGACAATGTTGTTGATACTATTTATATTTATAAAGAACCTTAATATGAAAGTATTCCCACTAGACAAAGCAAGACAAGAATCATTTGAACGCAGACAGATTCATGAGATTGATTTGTTTGTAGATAAAGCACAAACTAAAATCAATGAAGGTATTGAAAAAGCAGTTGCAAAAGGTTCACTTGGTGCAGATATTCATATTCACAAAGATTGTGCTTGGTCAGTAGATACCTTTGATATGGTTCCTGAGATTTTAGAACCTTTTAAAAAAGAAGGTTATAATATTGAATGGACACATGACCCACTAAATACAGATTTTAAGAGTTATATTGTAAAAGTAAGATGGACATAGATTTGAACAAATTATTAGGTTCTTGTATTTATAGTGCCTATGTAAATGCAGTTGGTAAAATAGAGTTCTATACTATTAAAATTGATAGTATTGGAATAATGCCAAGAACTAGAACAAGTAGTGTAGGAGATGGTTGTGTAATGATAAGAGAGCAAGATGTTAGTGCACCTCGTTTTGTACCTGGTGATATAAAACAAAGAACCTGGATTGGAGATGACGGAATTATTTACATGTATGAATTTAATTCTATCAATGCTGGTAATGTTGAAGTTATTGGTAAAGTAAAGTTAGGATATTACTTTTCAGAGAAAGAGGCTGTAAGAGCAATCATCCCAGAATTAGAAAAGAAGTCATCGGACATCAACAATAAAATTTCTGAATTAAGAGAAAACAAAAAAGAACTAGATGTTCTTTTAGAAGACATCGCAAATACATGGTAAAATAATTCACTTTTTTCTTGACATTGTAATTTATTCTTTGTATATTAGAGTTCAACATTGAGATAAGGACTATGAATATCAAAGAACAATTACAAAGAGAGGAAAATCTAAATATAAGTGACCACGCAAAAAAGATTAGAGATACCAACCGAAAAATTGCTACTATTGGTGAGATGATGGTTGCCTTGAAAGATGAGGAGGGTATCATTGCCGGAAAAGAGTATTTCGTTCTTGATGAATTGTGCGGAATGTATGTTGTAGAAACAGAAAGTGGTTTATCAACCATGTTACCTAAAGATACCTTCAAAAAATAAAGATATGTCAAAGAATACAGAATTTTTGAAAAAGTTCAGAGAGAAAGTTGGAGGAGAAAGCTTTAAAAAGTTTGAAAAAGAAATGAAAGACCAATTGAACAAAAAATATACAGACGAAGAAAAGAAACAAATTGTTGCAGACTTTATAGATGAACGAGATAACTTTGATATGTCTAAAGATAGGAGCGAATTTACAATGATTCCTTATAGAGTTCACAATTTGTATTACAAATATCAAGAGAAGTTTAAAAATGGTATTGAGATTTCTACATTGAGAGAACTTCATAACAAAGAGAATCCATTTCGCAAGTGGCCAATAGATTTAGATGAATCTTTGGGTAAATTGTTAGACCTTGATGATTTATACTTTGCAGACTTTGAAGTTAAAGATGGCATTTTTGATAGAATCAAATACGAACCATTTGTTTGTAGTTTCAAGACATCAGGTAAAATCATTGTTGAAAATGATTTAAGACAATTCTTTGATGAAACTCCTGACTATAATGTTAATGCAACTAAAGGTATTATCGAAACAATGGATGACTACCAAAATCAAGGTATGTTGCACGGATTTGTTGGGAATAGTTGCCCAGGACTTTATTTGAATAAGAAAACTGGAGTTGTTCAAATTGGAGCAAAATATGACGAGGAAACTTATGAACCAATTCTACCAGATGGTTTTGAACAATTAACATCTGTTTGTACTGATTTGTGGTGGTATTCGATTGTGGACTTAGAAGTAATGAAACAAAGACACCCAGACTTCAATGAAGAGGATTATGAAGTTGTTGAAATTCCAGCTGGTACTTATACTTTGGAACATAGTTATGGAGTAGTTGGTTATAATGAAGATGTTCCTTTTGCAACTTTAAAACTTATGAAGTAATGGAAATCAAGTCAAAAACTGAATTGCTCAAAAAAATATTTGAATTAGGAAAAGAATTAGAAAATTCAAATAACAATACAGAATCAATGATGATAGTCCATGATATGGAAAGTTCTATTGATAAATATGTAGACAATTTATTTCCCAAAAAGAATCAATTTGTTGATGAGACTGATACTGTTATGGAAATGAAAAATCTAATAACATACTTTGCTCAAATAGAAACTACTAAAGACATAATGACCAAAATCATTAAGCATGTCAATAACCCAGCAGAACCTACTTATATCAGTGATGATTTAGAACATAACTCAAATATAAGATTGAGGTTTGATATACTGAAATCTATTAGAGATATGGTAAACTTAGAAATTAGAAGAACAGGGGATGATAGACCGAATCCATTAAAGCAATAACTATGAAAAAAGTAGAAATATATGAGTTCCAATTGGAATCTATTTACAATGCATTAAGACTTACTGCAAATATCCATGACAGTAGAAGTCAAAGAAAAGAAGGTCAAACTTCTTTTGATAGACAAGTAAGACAATCTGAACAATATGCAAAAAATGCCCTTGTCGGAAATATAGATACTAGAGTAGATTATATGGGTGGGCCTGAGTTTACTGAGGAAAAGATGTTCAGTTTAGATAAGGTAATTGAACTTTGTAGAAGTGCAGTTTACAATTCCGCAGGTATGACACATCATTACCCAGATGGAACTGTTGAGAAAATTGATAATGATGAATTTGAAAGATTCTTAAAAGAATATAAATTGAAACTATGACTGATTTAGATAAATTACACAAAATACTTGAAATCCGAAATGATGATGGGAGTTTCAGATGGACTTCTGAAATAGGTGCTAGAACAGTTGAATTTGTTCATATAGATTCTGACCAGGTTGTTGTTAGTGTTGTAAGTGAAGATGTTTCTGATGCACTTAGTTTAGCAATTAGAAGTTTTGAACTAAAAGGTTTTTTTGAAAAAGATTATGTACCATTTAGAGATACTATGTAATGTATATATATTTTGAAAGACATAAAGAATCTGGAAAGACCATTGAAAATAGTAAATGGACAATTAAGAATTGTAACATTTTAGTTAATTGCCCCGAAAGTTTAAACTCAAATGGAATTTGGGGATTTAGACACGTTACAGAAAGACGACACCCTAGAAAAGAATCTACATTTTTAACTGTTGACCAATATTGGATGGACCCACATTTGTTTTTAAAAGACTGTACAGAAGATTCTCCAGGTTATGGCAATACTGTTAAGATGACAAAGGAAGTTTTAAAAAAGTTGAACATAAAATTATAATGGGTGCTTTAACTAGAGGTAACTTCGGTAGAAAAATTGAAGTTGGTGATAAAGGCTGGTATGAAAATATGGGACCTTTGTCTTATAATGTAATAATTATCAAAACAGACCCAGAAAATATCTATTTTGAAGTAGAAGATGGATATAGTTACTATGTAACAAGTTTACCAAGATTCTTATTTAGACACTTTCATAAACACGAAGCAGATGAAATTACTTAAAGCATTATTACCAATTGGATATGTAGCATTTATACTACATCTAATCTATACATTTGCAACACAACCTGATTTGAACCTTTTTACTATTATAGGGTTTCAAGTATCTGTAATTCTATTAGTTATTTTTTCTACTATTCTAGTAGAAGATATTGAAAATTTTTTAAAAAAAGTTCCCTAAACATTTGGAGTTCTCAGATTATTTAGGTATCTTAGTATTGTTGGTGAGGGAGAGACCCTCAGAGAGTTTTAACTTTGATACTACTAATATGAATACAGAGATTACACCAGTTATTGACCAGAATGTTCTTCCTGCGAATGACAGTTACCAAAAGGATGCCAAAGCATTTATCAGAGGTCTCAAAAGAAAAGAGAAAATCTTGAAAGATATTGAGTTGCTTAAACAACCAGTCCTTAATCAACTTGGTATTCAAAAAGAGTATCAGTTGTGGTTGCCTGAGCATCAACATTTGACTGCTGATTATAACAATCTTTTAGAGACTACGGGAACTAAAAGAGAGATTGACAAAGTTGGGAAAGGGTTCCACAATTTGAATAGACGACTTAACAAATTGAAATGGGGATTCTGGGCTTGCTATCCAGCTGGAACTACTGAGTATTACGAAATTTACCCTGAAAACAAATAAGACTATGGAATTAGATTTAAAAAAAATAAAAGACTACGTTCGTGCTGATTTTGAAAAATATTCAGACCCGCAGTATTCTAATATAGTAGTATTATTGATTTGTCAAGAACCAGACAGAATTGAACATATTATTGATATTGGAGCATCAATATTGATGACCAAATATCCTGAACTTGGTGGTTACCCAGGTGGTTCATTTGTTCAATCTGTTGTCGATAATAATTTATCAGGTGCTATTGGTAGTGCAGATGCAACTAACAAATTAGCACTAGACTTCTATATGAAGTTACTTTATAATTTCAGTCTTTACAATTACGAAAACTCTTAGTATGGACAAAATTAATACTCATATAGTTCAATACCTCAAAGATAATTATAGTTATTTGCGAGATGCTACAATTACAGTTAAAATTGACTATACGATGGCAGACGGAAGTAATTTAGTGGTATCTTATAGATATGGACAATATGCTTCGGAACATAGAGAACATGAAACAGAACAAATCAATATATGGGTTTTTATGAATTACCTTTTTAACAATAATATGTTATGAAAGAACTATTTAAACAAATACTTTCAAAGTGGGGATGCCACCATGATTGGGAAGTTTATAATGAAATAAAAGTAAATGGTGAATTTGGTGGACACTATTGGAGACATACTTTAATATGTAAAAAATGTGGTAAAATTAAAAGAATAAAATTGTGATAGAGTTTTTAATTTGTTTAACTATATTCCTCGGTTGGTATATAGTAGGGTATCTTGGGTTTATATTCTTAACTTTGGTTATCCATTCAGAAGTAGATGTAGAGGATATTAGATTTGGGCTTTTATTTGGACTAATAGGACCTATTATTTTAGTAGGGTTCCCTATTTTTTGGATAATCTTATTATTAGACAAATTGAATGTAGATGATATTGTATATTTTATTAACAACACATTTAACAAACTAAAAAGATGATACACAAAAACGATAGAGTTTATATAATGGATTGGGTTTTTGAGAATGGTGGAAAACCAACAGAAGGGGATAAGGTTTGTTTTGACATGCCGTCTTTTTGTTCCGGCGATTACGAAGACTATTCTGCAGAGATTTATTTCGATTCAGATAATGACCCATATATTAATAGTACAGAATCATATTATGAGGCTTGTAGGGGTATAACACTTATTACACAACCTTCGTATGTTGATGAAGTAAAAAAAGTTAGATATACGTTTGTTAAAGAAAACAACGGATTGCCTCATTATGATTTTATTGAAGGAACTACTAGAATATTTAGAAGGGAATATGTCCACTTTCTTGAATCAATGATTGTTAAAGCAAAACTTATTTAAAATAAAAGGCGATTTGTCTTGACATTCTGATTTATTCTTTGTATATTAGAGTTCAACATTAAGAGATAGACACTATGGAAAGAACACTAATCAAAATCAAAGGAAACGGCGGAGGACCTTATATTCTTACTTACGTTGCTAATCTAGTTGTTCCCATTTCACTTCGTGGACCTTGTACCCATGAGATGTGGTATAAAGAAACAGAAGATGAAGTAATTAATATGTTCAACAATCTTTATGGCAAAGATGAAGTTGAAGTCAAAAAGATAACAACAGAACTTTCAGATTTAGCAAACCATTTATAATATGTACAACGATTTAAAACCTTTTGAACAAGCATCATTCCTAGTAGAACAATTTGGAACTGTTACTAAAGCAAGAATTGCAGTAAAACACATTCTTGATACTTTGTATACAGATGAAATCTATACGCCAGGTAAACCATCCTTCGATAGAGTTGATGACTACTGGACTGCTGTTGATGAATTTCTTGTTACACTATCTTTAACAATGGACTAATATGTTAAGAAAATTATTGAACTTCTTTAATGAAGAGGAAATTAGACAAAAGACTTTAAAAGTAATAGACATCGAGAACAAAATCTTGAAAGTTCAAAATACTATCTTACAGAAAAAAGATTTGAATGTCCCAGAAGATAGATATGAACTATTTGATACATTGTCAGGTATTAGAAAAAAAATCAAAGAGTTATGAGAGTAGAAAATCTAAGAAAACAAATACTTGCTGAAACAGACCCAGACAAAAGAGATGATCTTTTAGAAGTATTCTTTGATATTAGTGATGCCCCGACTTATAACAAGTTAATGCAAGACCTTTCTGATAGAATGTGGAATGAAGTAAAGGAATCTTTAGAAAAAGCAGACCCAGAAGTGAGAGAGGATATTAGAAATATTTTTAAAGATTTATCTAAAAAAAATTCCTAGTTTATTTGGATTTGTCAGATTTTCTGCTCATCTTTATAATGTTGGTGATGAGGTTATCACCTGAGTAATTTAACTCTAGTAATATGAAGTCTATATATGTTTTAACTGCCCGCGATTGTCAAACAGATTCTTGGATTGCAACTTCCCACTATTCAAACCGAAATGCAGCACATGGTTCTTTTGAAACATTAAGAGAACATCTAGTTGAAAAGTACAATGTTCAAGATATTGAGAGATGGACATTCACAGATGGAGGAGACCACCAAACAGAAATCTTAGATAGTCGTATTAATTTGACTTTAGTAAAACAAAGTTTAAACAAAGAAGTTTCTGAGTGGGTATGACAAAAGAAAAGAAAATAAAATTTCTCCGAGAAAGAGGTTGGAGAGATATATGGTCATTAAACCATTGGGTTACCCAAGACCAAATTGATAATCCAAAGTGCGATATTGATAGAGCAGGTTGTACCTTAGAAGGAGCATATCAATACGAAATAGAAAAAGACAAAAGAGAAAAACTTTATAGTTTACCCTTTAATGTAATGTGGGAAAAGATATATGGAAAAAAAGAAAATGAGGAGTTGATGGAAAAAGCATTAGAGAAAACTAAAGAAAAAATCAAAGAACATATTGAAGTCTTTAAAAGACTAAAAGATAAATAATAATCAGTATTTCGAGTAGGGTTCAACTCCCAAGCACGCGTCATACTTAATCCAGAGGTTGGTGAGAAATACTAATTACTAAAATCAAAAAGAGGAGATATAGAAAATAAATCAATTAAAATAAACCAAAATAAATTATGAAGAATCTAACAAACAGTATTGCAGTTACATTATGCTTATTATTTAGTGTTATATGTTATAGTCAAAATGTCTTTTATTCATCTAGAGTAGACACCAAAATATGGAATAATTATACTCAACTGTATGAAACTGATGTAAATAATGCAGATGTTGATATTACATTTTATTGGGAAGGTAACAAAACTAAATCAATGGTTTTGTTTATGAATGATAAATTTCATTCTGCTGAAAAGATTAAATCGAATGAGATAACAGATATAGAAGGTGACGCCTGCTTTTTGTATATAGGTAATAAATCTAAAGTAGTCTATCATATTGATTCTGGTATTATACTTATATTTTCGGATTACTCCGTTGAACTTGAACGGTACTTAACTGTTGTAATTATGAAAGGAGATACATACTCATTGAAGATTAAAAAATATAAGAAGGCATTAAACCGATATAAAGGTATATTAGAATTGTATGATATAAAAATATAAAGAAAAGACTTAGAGATTAAATATATTTCTTTAAAAAATAAAATAACTATGAAAAACTTAATTAAACTGTTAATGATACTAGGAATTGTATTTTTAACATCTTGCTATGATGATGATGATGTGTATGGGACTACGTGTACACAAACAGTAACTTCATATTACTCTGAAAGTTATTATGGCGGCATCTATTCTGGATATGGACAATATACAGTTACTGTTGTAGATTCATATGGGTACTATTATACATATACAGATGCTACCAGAATCCCTTATATTGGTATGTGTTGGTAGTATCTATTATTCGATAGTTTTAATAGTTCTTTCTGTAACTTAATTGCCATAACACTTGACATTGTCATATTTTCTTCTCATATTAGAGTTCAACATTGAGATAACGACTATGGCAATTAAGACAGACAGAAAACGATTGATTGAGAAAAGCAATAATTCAAATAACCCTAATCAAAATATTTGTGCACAAGCAGTAGCAAAAGCTCTATGTGTTGATACAAAAGTTAGATACCTTCATACAATAACCGATTGTGTTAGAGCTGCCAGAAAATCTTGGAATGTCCGAAGTCGAGGAGCAGTTGCTAAAAATCTCACAGTTGGAAAAGCAAGAAAGAAATTAGAAATCCATACTAATAAATCAGAACACAAAATAGTTGCATACATAGTACGTGTTCCTGGTCACGCCATTTTACTAGGCAAAGATGGTTCTACTTTAGTAGATACCGACCCCCGAAAAAGAGACTGTCGAAAAATAACCCATGTTTATGCAGTTTATTAAAAATAATCCCACGTTTACTTGTTTAAGTCATTTTTTATTTGTATATTAGAGTTCAACATTGAGATAAGGACTATGAGAGTTTCAGAAATTAACAAGACCTACCAAGATAAGACCACCGAGGAACTTATTAAAATCAAAGAACAATATCTAAATATTTTACAATACGCTAGAGGGATTGCGAACCATACTGAGATTGCTAGATATAGAACATTGTTAGCTGGAGTTACTAAAGAAATTTATAACCGATGAGAATTATTCTTTATCATATTCTACAATTCTTTGTTACTATATCAGGAGCAGATGAACCATTAGAAAAAGAATCAAACGAGTATATGGATAACTTATTAAATCACTACGATAATTTATAATTATGGCAATTCACGGAAAATTAAAAGGTCACGGATTACCTAACGATGTAGAAGTAATCATGTCAGAAGATTCTATTGATTACATCTACTTGACCGAAGATATTGAAAGCATCCCTAGAGATGAACTTAGAGCATTAGTAAAAGGTAGAGAAGATTACAAATTAACTCTATATACTAACGCCGGTGTAGATTTACACAGTTCAGAAGATTCTATTGATGGTATGGTTATTAAAAGATTAGCACCTGCATTTTATTCACAATTATTAAACGACTTAGGAGTATGAAAAAATTAAAAAGAACTCGCAAAAATTTAATGTTTTTACAAGCAGGTTTTGTGTGGTGTTTACGAAGAGGTATAGAATATAATGATGATACGTTCACTGATGAATTTTTTCTAACAGAAGATTTTGATTCAAGTGAAGGTAGTGAATATGATAATTTATGTAAAGACCTTAGAATGTATAGACATAAATTATCATATAACCCTATTACCATTACTGATGAAGAATATGAATTATGTGTTAATGAATTTGGTTCAGAAAATTAAGTGTGTAGGTGAAAATCCTACTACAAAATCATCGAGTTTAGTCCGGCGGTTCTCAATCAAAACCCATGGATATATAATTTAGTTTAAAGGTAGAACACTATGAAATACTATAAGTTCAGAAAAATATATCAAGGAAAAAATCCAATCATCAGAGTTACTTTTAAAACCTTTTGGGGTAAGATGGTAGATAGAGATATATGTCCTACTAATGTAGATGGCCATTGGCAGTTTATGGATAATGGAGATTTAACATATAACTTCGGTCCTATTAATACTTTTTATGAAAGTGACTTAGAAGTTTATGTTTTAAATACAGGATTACTGTAATAGTAGCACAAGCACACTGGTTTATAGTCCTTGACTGCTTATTACAACTTGTTATGTATATTGATATACCCGAAAAGGTATAAAATGACAGTAAAAACCATAATTATACCCGAAAAGGTATAAAATGACAAAAGAAGATATGCCCGAATTGTGTAATTGGTGCGACTATTAATTTAGTTGTTGCTAACGGTTTGGCTAAAATTATGATTATGAGAGAAACTAATAAATTAAATTTAGGTAGTGTTAGCAAATCGTTTAACGTGTTTACAATGTCGTCTCACAATAATAGAGGTTATGAGCATTGGGCTAGAGGAACGACAATGGTAATAGAGAAAGATGGTGCAAAAATGACATTAAATTCAGAAGAACTGCAACAATTAGTGAAAGCACTACCTAGAACAGTAGGGGGTAGATACTAATGTTTGCTAACGCTCTTGTATATGCTTTTAATACTTTGATAGATGAAGAACTTTAATATATGGTGGAATAATTTAACGCCAACAGAAAAACAAGAGAAAACAAATAAATACTATTGTGTGTTTAGACAGATGTTTTGGAAAG
>JAAEPT010000066.1 GCA_024232295.1 Cytophagales bacterium | reverse complement strand
TTAATTGATATCGCTTACTCTTATGATTTCAATTATTCTGACTTGAATAACTACAATGCAGGTTCACATGAAGTATTGGTTGGTCTAAGACTACCAAACCATGAGCATAAGCCACCACCATCACAGTTCTGGTAGAATCTACCAAACTTAGATAAAATAACAGAAAAGGCTTCTTATGTTTTACACATAAGAAGCCTTTTTTATTGAGCTTACTTTTCTTGTATTCTCTCTTCTGACAAATCTGTCAGTTCTGCAATTGTAAAATATCCATTCCTTTGAACTGAAGGTGTAAAATGAAAGAGATTTCTTTTGCTAAAGCTCCTTCTTCTCTTTCTTTATCCATTCCCTCAGCTAAACCTTTCCTTTATCAAAAGCAGTGTCTAGTGAGTTTTTCAAGTCTTGATAATATTTCAAACTATCTTCATAACTCAATAGTTGCTTTTGGTTTAACTTTGTGATTTCTGCTGCTTCAAAAAGTTGTTCAAATACTTTCTCTTGTAGTTTAGCAGGAATGTTTTGTAGCCTTTCTAAGTTTCTAATGATGTATATTCACTTATCAAACCTTGTTTCTAACTCTTCTAAGGTTTTCTGAAACTTAGGCATTTCTAAGTAGATAAAAGTTAATTTATCATAGAATATTTTGTGGGTTTCAATGTCCGATAATTTGACATCATAGCGATATTTATGGGGTTCGTTTTCATATTCTTCAAAAATAAAGTCCAAAATGGCAATGGTATAAACTGCTTATAGTTTCATTTTTTGACTTGCTCTCTGATGGGAAAAGTAGCATAATACACACTTCAATCTTTGAAAAATTTTGCTTGGTCTTTTGAAGCTCTACAATGAATTTTTCTCCTTTGTCATTGACACAATATAAATCAAAGATTGCCTTGCAGTTTTCTTCTTGATCTAAATGCTCATTTTTGAGATAAGTCAAGTCTTTAATTTCTCCTTCTTACTCTCTCAAAAACTCATTCAAAAAGTCTAATAATAAATTTTTATTGGGTTCTTCTCCAAATAACTTTTTGAAACCAAAGTCTGTAAAGGGATTTATGTGTTTTTCTGTAAAGCCTTCCGTAATGTAAAGGTATTGATTTTGGAAATGCTTATGAATAAAAAGATTTCCTTATTCTCTGAACCTTGATTTACAGAATTCATAGATTTTCTTGATAAAACACAATCCTGTAAATCCTATAATCATCATAATCCTGCTTCTGACAAAAAGAAAAAGCTCCCCAAAAATGCCATAAAAGTACTTTTGGAGAGCTTTCAATTTCTCTAATTCTAAATATAGAGTTAAGAAGATGAGATCGATTTATAAAAATACAACCTAGTGGGACAATCATCTAAAAATAATCAAAGTGTACTGTATAGTGTACCACTTTTTCCAAACCACTACAAATATCTGCATTTAAACACAATGAACGCATACGATTACTATACTAGCTGTTTTTTGATTGTTTTAACGTAATCTGTGTACTTGCTCTATTTAACTTGAAACAATCGATTATACACGTTTTTAACTGTGTATTTGAAGTGTTATAAGTTGTTAGTAATATGATGGTTTATGAAACAAAAAAAGAGGCTTTAATAAACCTCTTCATTTGTATATATTGATCTCACCAACCATTTGAAACCTTGACCAGTAATAAATGATTTTTCATATAAAAACAAAAGGAAGAAACTCTCATCTCTTCCTCTTACAATTCCTAAATATCACCAACCTTTTGATACTTTGACCTTAATTAATTTTATGTAAACTAACCTTCCCTACAATTCCTGTATTTGTTTCTTGCCAACGAATATCAACAAGTTTATTATCTGATTTAAATAAAAGAAAACACTCTATTCCACGATTTATATATTTATACTTAGAACATTTATACAAGTGTGAAAGATAAGGAGATTTATCAAAAATGATTTCATAATAATTATATATGATATTTTCCCATCCAATATTTTTTAATATTTCTTCATCTCCAATGAAAAAAAATGTCAAATGATTTTCTAAAGTATTTTCCTTTATAATAATCCAATTTTTATTGCTATAAATTGTACTATTTTTGTTTTTTTCTATTCTTTTAAGTTTATGAAAGTTAAAGTCTTTTTTTGGTTTGCTAACAATCTGTCTTTTATACTCCTTACTGTTTGTAAAAATAATTTTCTGTTTAGGGTATAAAAATGCTCCTTCAATAACCTGATAATTATTTTCTTTTATAATTTTTTGTTTTTTAGAAAAAGGTGTAGCAAAGTTATCAACTTTATACTTTGGAAGCATATAATAATTATTCCAAATAAGATATTGATCATTTTCAGGATAACCGAAAAATATAACTTTTTCATCTTTTATAACTAACAAACAAGTATCATTAACAGGAGGTAATACTTTATAAAAAGGAAATATTTGGTTATTTGCATCATCTACTGTAAATTTTGAATCTAAATATCTAGGTAGTTCATCATTAATAATATAAGCCATTCCTATTGAACTATCTTCTAAAACCTGATATACAATTTCATTATTTTTATATAGAAGTATAGATACTTCTTGAACAATTTCTGAAGAATTCACTTTTTCTAAAAAATCTATTGTTTTAATACCTCTAGCAAATACAGAGATATAAACTATGTTTAGTAGAATAAATATTAGTGTTTGCTTTTTCATATTTTTAGTAGCCAAAAAGGTTGTAATTAGGATAGTAGTAATTTAAAGTTTGAAAATCTTGTCGAACAGGTGAGGTAAAAGAAGGGACTTGATTAAATAGTAGAGTACTTTGTACTTGTTGAAGAACCTGACCACCATTACCTACAGGAGCGTTAATACTCATGTATGACCAATTAAATGTAGCAAGCATTACATCTCTCCCTGTATCCATATAATTTGTTGCTACAATCATTGTAGTAAAGCGAAGTGAATTTAACTTAAGAGCATCAAGTGGTCTATCAAAAAAGTTAATTGTTCCATTACCATTACTTAATGAAGATGAATTTGGTTTATAATAAGGTCCATTAGGATTTATAGAAGCTCCTCCCCTGCCACTAAATAATGTCCAAGAAGAATATAATCCTGCATCGATTTCTGAAAAAACAAATTGATTATTTGTATTAAATCTTTTTTGAAGTTTTCCCATTACTCTGATATCAGGATCTCTTGGAGAAGAGTTAAATTCTACTTGACGAACAACTCTAGGCTCTCTTCGTATTTGTTGATTATAATTTTTCTCCATATCATTCCAATATGCACTTAATCGGTTATCAAATGGGGTATAAACAATTTGTACAATTTGAAGATTGTCTGCACCAGATAATCCTGTGACTGTAAAATTAAGATCAGTATCCTGCATCCCAGTTCCTGCAATTTCTCTAGCATTACCACCAACTTGAACTGTTATATCAGGAAATGGATTATATATTTGTCCAGACCCTGTTTCATATTGCTGATTATTTTGATTATATGAATAAGTTCGTTTGCCTATATTAAAACTTGTAACTTCTCCATTACCATTAGTCTGAACTGTTGCATCTTGATGTATATATATATTCCCACCACCAACACTTGTATATTGCGTAAAATCTTGGGGAGGTGCATCTCCAAATGGATCTGTATAAAATATTGGAGAATTTTTAAATGATACATATGCAGACAATTCTGGATATTGATTCATTTTGGGGTCAAGACTTAACCACCTTCCAACTCTAGGATCATATTGTCTAAAGTGTGTTGTATAACTATTTCCCTCTCCACTAACCTCATCATCTTTCTCAGCACCATTAAATCCATACTTATACTTATGGGCTTGGAAAGAACGAGCAGCAATTGCCATCCCAAATGGATAGTAATCCTGTAATGAGATAACCTCTGCATCATAGAAATTTACTGTTCCATTAGCATCAGTATCAATACCCACTTTACGGTCAGAAACTGTTGCCAAGACATTTCCTAGATGATTTGATAACTCATATTGTCTTTTACCTACTACTTGTTGCACGGGTCTATCCACCACAATTTGTAAGTTATCAAAATCTGTTGGGTTGCTTGTATTTGATATTCACAATACTTCCTCTAAATATAACAACAATCTTGAAATATAAAAACCTTACATTTCCCCTATTCTTTCCTACAAAGTAGATAATTCATCTCTAAACTAGTAAAGCATAATCATTTAAATCCAATAATCATCATTATACATTTTTAAGAAAAACTCTCCAAAAAATGCCATATAAACACTTTTGGAGAGCTTCCATTTTTTCTAAATTCAATATAGAATTTACAAATGCCCAAGAAAACAAAGTCAATTTGGAAAATGTGACCTAACACAATGTTATTTTTTAGGTTCAATCATATGAATATCTCTTTGAGGGAAAGGAATTGTAATACCATTAGCATCTAAAGCAATTTTTATCTCTTTATAAGAATCAAAATAAACAGTCCAATAATCATTTACTTGACAATAAGGACGTACTGCAAAATCTACAGAACTTTCTCCCAATCGCAACACTTCCACATCAGGTGATGGGTCCTTTAAAATTAATGGGTGTTTAGATAAAACATCTTGAATGATTTTTTGAGCATATACAACATTGTCATCATAACTAATTCCTACTTCCAAATCAACACGTCTATATCCTTTAGCAGAAAGATTAATGATTGTATCATTTGAAATCTTACCATTAGGCATAATAATCGTTTTTTTATCTAAGGTTAAAAAAATTGTGTGGAAAATTTGAATTTCTTGAACGTGTCCTTCAAGTCCATCAATATTAACAAGGTCATTTACTTTATAAGGTTTCAAAATTAAAATTAAAACACCTCCAGCAAAATTAGATAAACTACCTTGTAGAGCTAGACCAACAGCCAAAGAAGTTGCTCCTAATACTGCTACAAAAGAAGTAGTTTGTATTCCAACCATAGAAGCCACACTAATAACAATAATAATTTTTAACCCAATTGATATAAGCCCTGAAATAAATGGAATCAAAGAAACATCCATTTTAGCTTTTTGCATTGCCTGTTCTGACAAACTAGCAATCCGTTTAATTAACCATAAACCTACTATTAATGTGATAATAGCTAATACTACTCTTGGAGCATATTCCATACTTAATGAAATTGCTTTTGTAATTAACTCATTAATAGTTTCTGTATGAGTTTCAATTTCTGTTTTCATTTTATTCAATTAAGTTTAAGTAATTTTAATTCTGTCTGAGTGATTTTGTAAATCGTCCTCAATTTTATTAGATATTTATAACACCTATTTAAATAAAAAACCACATCTCCTCTATTCTTTCCTGCAAAATAGATAATTCATCTCTAAACTAGTAAAGCATAATCGTTTAAATCCAATAATCGTCATTATACACTTTTAAGAAAAACTCTCAAAAAAATGCCATAAAAGTACTTTTGGAGAGCTTTCAATTTCTCTAATTCTAAATATAGAGTCAAGAAGATGAGGTCGATTTATAAAAATACAACCTAGTGGGACAATCATCTAAAAATAATCAAAGTGTACTGTATACTGTACCACTTTTTCCAAACCACCACAAATATCTGTGTTTAAATACAATGAATACATACGATTACTATACTGGCTGTTCTTTGATTGTTTTTAACCTAATCTGTGTGTTTGCTCTATTTAACTTGAAACAATCGATTATACACGTTATTAACTGGTGTATTTAGTGAGTTTGTGTTGAGTAAGTTATAAAACAAAAAAAGAGGCTTTTAACAAACCTCTTCCTTTGTATATTTTGATGTTAAACCATTACTAGGTATGTTATCATAAATTTAAAGGGGTATACGAACTCAAAGTGAATCCATAAATGAAACAAATAAAAGAACAAATCATGTAGAACACTGAGAAAATTATTTTTTTATTGTTTAGACTTGTTTCTTTTTTTTTCTTGAAAATAAAAAAATTAAAAATAGTAACACATATACATAAAATAGGAAAATAAATAGATGGAACATTATACAAATTCCATTTCAAATAACTAGAAATAACACTTAATACAAATGCAATATTAAAACATTGAAAAACAGATAAAGAGATACAAGTATTAAGATATACATTATCATTTTCTTTTAAAATTTTAACATGGTAATGCATCAATGTTGTAAATATATACATGTATAGTTTTATATATAATGTCATAAATTATTCTTCTAAAATTTTTTGTATTACTTTATATTTATATTTTTGATAAGTTGGTATTTGAACAATGGACTTACCTATTTCCCATCCCAAACCAAATGCAGCTCCATAAGTTCCTCCAAATGTGCTTACTGTGTTAACAGAATTTTCTCTGACCAAAACATAATTACTTTCTGTCTTGAAATTTTTATTTATATCATAATAATTATACATACCTATCACTTTTCCTGCATATCCTATTGATTTACTAATAGGCTTTGCTACTTTTATTTTTCCTCCAGTATAACCATTTCCATTAAATCTTTGACTATAAGATTTAAATTTCCTCCAGCTATACCATGTGTTTTTGTTAAATGTGAGGTCTTCAGCAAACGGTAAGCCTAAACCAATTCCTCCTATACACACACCTTTGTAACCTATTTGTACATTTTCATTATTTATTTCTTGTATTTGTCTATTTATACTATTGTTAAATGTGACCTCTTCAAGAAGCGAGAAGCGTAAACCAACGCTTTCTATAGTCGTACCTTTACCTTCGTAATCTATTTCTTTTGATTTTATATCCTGTTGTTGTTCTGCAATAAAATTGGCAAACATTTCTTCTGTGGTGGGAATATGTTCTGTTACTTCCAAATTCTTTTTTGCATTATATTCCCAAATCAATTCATTTTCTAATTTTTGAAAATCATCAAAAGTTAATCCTGTCTCCCCATTATTATTGTCATATAATGGTTGTAGTATATCATCAACATATTCAGCTTCTTCATCAGTAATACATGTCTCACAATCCCCATTAGGATCTATCCAATAAATAGGGTTATTATAATATGCTTTATAAGGAGGCCAACCAATTTATGATGAATGACTCTTCATAGGATCAGAACTTAACCATCTGGCTAATCTTGGGGCATATGATCTAAAATGAGTTGTATAAGAATTCCCACTTCCCTTCACTTCATCATCCTTCTCCATTCCATTAAAGCCATACTTATATTTCCCACTTTGAAAAGAACGAGCAGCAATAGACATTCCAAATGGATAATAATCCTGTAATGACACTACCTCTCTGAATCATAGAAGTCTACAGTTCCATTAGCATCAGTATCAATACCTACTTTACGGTCAGAGACTGTTGCCAAAACATTTCCTAGATGGTTTTGATAACTCATATTGTCTTTTACCTACTACTTGTTGTACAGGTCTATCCACCACAATTTGTAAGTTATCAAAGTCTGTTGGGTTGCTTGTATTTGATATTCACAACACTTCCTCTAGATATAACAACAATCTTGAAATATAAAAACTTTACATTTTCCCTATTCTTTCTTGCAAGGCAGAAAGTTCATCTCTAAATTGGGCTGCTTGAATAAAATCTAATTCTTTGGCAGCATTTTCCATTTTTTGCTTCACAGAATCAGCCATTTTTTGTAAATCGTCTTTGGACATATAAGAAATCACTGGGTCTGCAACCATTGCCTCTTCTGTACCTTGTTTGTATGAGAATTCTTTTGGCTCATTTTTGTCAGCAACTTTTGTTTGTCCCAGAATGGCTTCTTTAGACTTTTTGACAGTTTTTGGAATAATGCCATGTTCTTCATTATATGCCATTTGAATTGCTCTTCTACGTTTAGTTTCATCAATGGCCAGTTTCATAGATTTTGTCTCTTTATCAGCATACATTACTACATAACCATTGGCATTACGAGCAGCACGTCCTATGGTCTGAATCATTGACTTATAGTTTCTTAAAAAACCTTCTTTATCTGCATCAAAAATTACAACCAATGAAACTTCTGGTAAATCAAGTCCTTCTCTTAGTAAGTTCACCCCTACCAATACATCAAACTCTCCCAAACGCAAATCCCTTAAAATCTCTACTCTTTCCAACACTTTGATATCAGAATGAATATATTTGGTTTTCACATTCAGATTATCCAAATATTTACTCAACTCCTCTGCCATTCGTTTGGTTAAAGTAGTAATTAGTACACGTTCATCTCTTTCTATTCGTAATTGTACTTCTTCTAGTAAATCTTCAATTTGGTTTTCGGTAGGACGAACATCAATTTCTGGATCTAGCAAACCTGTAGGACGAATTAATTGTTCTACCACCACTCCTTCTGATTGTTCTAATTCATAATCTGCTGGAGTTGCTGAAACAAATAATACTTGATTCAGTAAACCTTCAAATTCTTCGAATTTCAGAGGTCGATTGTCCATTGCAGCAGGCAAACGAAAACCATATTCAACCAAATTTACTTTTCTTGCTCGGTCACCTCCATACATTGCCCCTATTTGTGGTTTTGTAACATGACTTTCATCCATCATAACAATAAAGTCTTTTGGAAAATAATCCAATAGACAGAAAGGTCTTGCTCCTATTGCTCTACCATCAAAATAGCGTGAATAATTCTCAATTCCAGAACAATAACCTAGTTCTCTCATCATCTCTAAATCATGCTCTGTTCGCTCCAATAATCTTTTGGCTTCTGCAAACTTTCCTTCTGCCTCAAAAAATTTAACTTGTTTTACCAAGTCATCCTGAATCTGACTAATACATGTTTTTAGTGTGTCTTTAGCTGTAACAAACAGATTGGCGGGAGATAATGAAATAATTTCTTCAGAAGCAATCTTAGTCCCTTCTACAGGGTCTATTCTATGAATTTCCTCAATTTCATCTCCCCAAAAATAAATGCGGTAGGCAAAATCTGTATAAGCTGGAAAAATATCTAATGTATCTCCTTTGACACGAAAAGTTCCTTGAATAAAATCTCCCTCTGTTCTGTTGTATAGAATATCAACCAAAGAAAAAAGTAATTCACTTCTTGGAATTTCTTGTCCTACCTCCAAATTGATAATCCCTTTTTGAAAATCTTCTGGATTTCCCATACCATAGATGCATGAAACAGAAGAAATCACAATCACATCATTTCTACCAGACATTAAAGAAGAAGTAGCACTTAGTCTCAACTTCTCAATTTCGGCATTGACCATCAATTCTTTTTCAATGTAAACATCAGTAGTTGGTAAATAGGCTTCAGGCTGATAATAATCATAATAGGAAACGAAATACTCTACTGCATTATTAGGAAAAAACTGCTTGAACTCACCATAAAGTTGAGCAGCTAATGTTTTATTATGGCTTAAAATCAAAGTAGGGCGGTTTACTTCTTTAATGACATTTGCCATTGTAAAGGTTTTACCAGAACCTGTTACCCCCAAAAGCGTTTGAAATGGTTCTCCATTCTCCAAACCTTTTACCAATGCTTCAATTGCCTTAGGTTGGTCGCCTTTAGGTTGAAAATCTGAATGTAAATCAAAGTCCATAAGCAGTGTATTTTCTAGTACAAAAAATCCCCCTAACTCAACTGAGAGATAGGGGGACAATTTAACAAAAATATTAAATGATTGTTTTATTTTTCATTCCATATTTCCCAAGCCTTTTCAGCTTGTCCAATGAGCATTTCGAGTCCATGAAGTGCTTTTGCACCATTGTCTCGACCTTTTTTCATAAACAATGTCTCTTCTGGATTGTACACCAAATCATATAAATAATACCCCTCCCCTATTTTCTCATAAGGTAAATTGGGGCAAGCATCTACTTTTGGGTACATACCTAATGGAGTTGTATTAATAATTAATTTATGAGAAGAAATCAATTCATTTGTAATATCCTCATAAGCAATTGAATTCTCCGAAGCTGTACGAGATACAGAAACAAATTCAATAGTTAAATCTTTTAAAGCTTGTTTAACTGCTTTGGAAGCTCCACCCGTACCCAAAACTAAAGCCTTCAACTGAGAAAGATTATTTCCTACAAATTTCTCCAATGAAATTTTGAATCCATAGTAATCAGAATTATAACCTTTCAACACTCCATCTTCACTGACTTTAATAACATTTACAGCTCCAATTTCTTCAGCAGCTTCATCCATTTCATCCATAAAGGGAATCACATTCTCTTTGTGTGGAATTGTGACATTTAAGCCTTTAAGAGCAGGAAGTTTCGGTTCTACCAATTCCCAAAAATTTTCAATATGTTCTATTTCAAATAAATCATATTGACTATCTGTAATTCCTTCTTTTTCAAATTTCTCTGCAAAATATTTTTTGGAAAAGGAATGAGAAAGTGGAAACCCAATTAATCCGTATTGCTTCTTCATGATTCTTCTTCTGATGTGCTTACTTTATTACCAATAAATTCTACTCCTCCAACCAGTATAACTCCTAGTACTATCATTCCAATCAACAACCAATCAAATGATTCCATTGATGGTAAATGCCAATTTTCATAACCAACAATTACTTCTTTGACTTTATCACCTCTTTGCTTTTCTACCCTCAAAATATCTTTCCAAGGCCAGATTGTTACTAATGAGCCAAAGATAAAACCTGTTAAAGAGCTAATTGTAACATTTTCAAATTTATCTAATAAGAAAGAAATTGCACGAGAAAGGATGATAAAACCAATAATAGCTCCTACAGCCACAACTCCTAATACTTCAAATTTTCCTTCTTGAATAGAATCGATCATAATGAGGTAATAATTTCCCATTAAAATCAATACAAATGACCCTGACAAACCAGGTAAAAGCATTGAACTCATGGCTACTACTCCACAAACAAATAAGTAAATTATGTTATCATTCTCAGAAGCAGGATCAACTAAAACCAAAGTAATGGCAACAGCTACTCCAATAATTCCTGAAATAATTGTCCCAAAATTCCATTTTTTAATTGTCTTCCCTACATAATAAACAGAAGCCAAAATAAGCCCAAAGAAAAGAGCAAATAGAACAGGTTCATACCCATGTTTTATACTAACACCATCAACAACTCTTTCCAAACCAATTACCCATTTGAAAAGCTTTCCTAACGAAACAATTCCTGCAATTGCACCAGAAAATAACGCGATAAGAAAGAAAAGGTTAATGTGTTGAGCAAATGCTTTGAAGCGAAATGTAAACAATAGTTTGATTGCTTCTAAGTCAAATGACTTAAGTGATGAAATTAACTCATCATAAATTCCTGTAATAAAGGCAATAGTACCTCCTGAAACTCCTGGAATCACATTGGCAGCTCCCATTGCAATTCCTTTTAAAAATAAACCAATATATTTTTTCATTATTAAAAACAAAAGATGGATTCTTTCACCATCTTATTTTTCATTTAAATATTCTTTTTCTAAAAACCAATCAAATGTATCACTCCTTAACCCTAAGCGTATTGTCTCTAAAGAAGTTGTATCATCTGGAGCAATATTTCCCAAATTAACATTTGTTCCACAAAGTTTCACAAAAAATACTTGTTGAGATTTTTGAGGAGCTTCCCAAATTATCTTATCTGTTGGAATTTCAGCCAATATTTTTTGAATCAGTTCAGAACGAACTTCTCCATCAGCATAAAACAACCCAACATTTCCAGTTTCTCGTGCCTCTCCAATTACTTTCCAAGCTCCAGCCTCTAATTCAGCATTCATTAGTTGAACCCATTCAGAAGGAGAAATAACCTTTGATTCGTCTTTGTAACCTACTTCAGATAAAACAGTGACCTCCTTTGATAGTCTTGCAATATAATTACACTTGTCATAGTGATTTAGCTCCAGAGAACCATCAGAAACCTCTGCATATTCTAAACCATATTTATCTAACAAGCGAAGATAATCGTCAAGTTGATTACGAACAACAAAAGCTTCAAATAATGTACCTCCAAAATAAACAGGTATTCCAGCTTCTTTATAAATTGATAATTTAGCCTCCAAATTTGAGATAACATAAGAAGTTGCCCAACCAAATTTCACAATATCAATTGTATTGGCAGAGGTTTCTAGCATATCTTCTACCTGTCTACAACTCAAACCTTTATCCATGACCATAGTAAGTCCTTTTGTTCTTGGTTTGGCAGTACGTGCTGGAATATCTTTTAACGAGTAATTATTATGCATCGTCTCTAAATTGATCTATTAGTTTCATTAAAGCTTTTTGAGTTTCCAGTTCTTCAAAAAACTCTAATAGTTCAACATGTTTTTCGTAGTCTAATTGAAGAGCATATTCTAAACAAGAATATACCTCTTTATAATTTTTAAGCATCAACTGAAAAGCCGTTTTGCGGTACCATAAACGAGCATTGTCTGGTAATTCTTCTATGCCACTATCAATAATTTCTCTTGCTTTTTGAATTTCTTTTTGATCTGCGTAAAGAGAAGACCAATTTAACCAAATTTCAACATTAGAAGCATCTAATGAAATGGCTTGTTGATAGGCCTCATCACTGGAAATAAGGTTTCCTACCAAATCGTCCACTTTTGCCCTTCCCAACCAATAACTGGCATTAGTGGGACAAAGTTTGATTGCTTTCGAATAAAAGTGTGAAGCTTCATGCCACTTATTTTTATAAAATAGACAAGTTGCCATTGCAAACCATGCTTCATGCCTTTGACTATTTACCAAAACAACAATATGATAATGCTTGAGTGCTTCATCATATTTCTCAAGTTGAAAATAAGAATGTGCTAAACATAGATGTAATTTTTCATCTTTATTTTCTCCTTCTATTTTTATGGTTTCTTCAAAATAATGGATTGCCTGTCCATAATCTTCTTTCTCCATATAGCTCAATGCCATATTATAATAAGCAGAACTATAACTTTCATCTATCGCGATAGCATATTCATAGGCAGAAATCGCTTCATCAAAATGTTTAAGTCGATCATTAATCACCCCTAAATTATACCACGAAATGGCAGAATAAGGGTTTTGGTCAATAACTTTGTTGTAGTGTTCTACACTTTCTTCTAGTCTTCCTTCTACCTCCAAGCAACTTGCCAATTCAAATAAGGCATTATCATGTTCTACCCCATAATCCACTGCTAGTTGTAAAGCTTCAATCGCTTTGTCTAAATTTCCTAGACCTTGATAACAAACACCTAATTGGTAATAACATTCACCCTTGTGTTCTGAAACCACTTGTGCTAAAAACAATAAGACTTTTTCTGCTTCTTCAAAACGTTCTAACTGCATAAGAGCAGCAACCTTTGTAGAAGACAATTCTGTATCTTGTGGATGATAAACTTCTCCTTCCTCTATTGCTTTAATTGCCTTAGCAGGTTGATCTGTTTCTAAATATATTTGGGCCTTTTCAAAATATACTTCAAAAGAATATGGGTGTTGTTCTTGAGCATATTCACAAACAGATAAAGCCAATTGATATAAGCCTCTATCTACATATTCATGAATAATTAATTCATAAGTATTCCATTCAAAGAAAAAACTTTCATTTTTTCTCAACTTTTGCTCAAAACGACTAACCGCATCTGATGAATCCTCCCCTCCTGTATGTCCAAAATTTGTATTCAAAAGTTGACTATAAAATTAATTAAGAAAACAATATACTACTTTTTAGGTACTTTTTGCAAGTTGTACCGTTCAACAAGACCTTTACATGTCCATTCTATAGACTCTTGTAATGTATAGAACTGGTAATTCAGTGTTTTTTTTATTTTATCACTCTTATAAGTATATTCTCTTTTGAGTGCCCTTGTTGTCTCCTTTGTTACCAAAGGTTTATGATTTGTGAAAAATACAGAGCGAATACGCTCAAAACGCCAAATCAAACTAAAAATCCAATGAGGTACTTTGACACTAGGACTTTGCTTTCCAAATGCCTTTGCTACCTTTTCATAAAAATCATGATAAGTACTTGTACCACCATTTAAAATGAATCGTTCCTCCACAATATCAGAAAAAAGTAATTTGACTGATGCTTGAGCTACATCACGCACATCCACATAATGTAATATTCCTTTTGGGTAATAGCGAGATAAATTCCATACTTGTTGGAATAATTTGGCACTTGACCTTGTCCAATCTCCCACTCCTAGAATAATTGTAGGGTTTACAACCACAACATTAAGACCTTCTTCTGAACCTCTCCAAACCTCTGTCTCTGCCAAATATTTAGACTTGGCGTAATAAGAGTTATCTTCAGAGTTTTTCCATTTTGTATCTTCAGATATTACTTTTTGACCATCCTTTCCTATAGCAGCAATTGAACTAATATGACAAAACTTCTTGATAGATTCTTTTTTGCGAAGGCATTCGTTAATAAGATTAGCTGTTCCTTCAACATTTGTTGTGAATAACCTACTAATATCATTAGGATCAAATGAAACAATAGCAGCTGCATGAATTACATACTCTACACCTTCTAAAGCTTTAGATAATAATTCATCATCCAATAAGTCACCTTCAATCCAATCAATGAGATGCTGAATATCAGAAACTAAAGATAAATCACTTTCTTTTCTTTTTAATGCGCGTAAAGTTTCGCCTTTCTGAATCAGTTCATGAGCAATAAAGCTTCCTACTAAACCTGTTATTCCAGTAATGAAAATCATAACAATGAATCGTTCAATAAATTTAAGTCTTGTAACTTTTTGTAATATTTGGTATTCATTGCCTTTTGTAATGTACGGAGATGTTTCTCTGCATGACAATCTGTACCTATAAAGTCAACCATTTTTTTGTCAATTAGTTTTTCCGTATATTTTTTTGCTATTCCTGAGTAGTAACCTGTTAGTGAATTTAAATTGATTTGGAACAGCACTCCTCGATCGTACATTTCTTCAAATAACTCGAAACCTTGGTATAAATATGTATATCGTTCAGGGTGTGCTAATATGGGTTTGTAACCACTACTTTTCAATCTAAAAATAATATCATTAAAATTGTGTGGTCGATTCATGTATGAGGTTTCTATTAGGATATAATTGTCTCCAAATGTAAGTAATTCTGTGCCATTTTCGAATTTATCTACAAATCCTTCATCCAAATAGTACTCAGAAGCACAATCAAGTGTTATATCTAACTTTCGATCTATCACCTCTTTTCTCAAGATTTGGAGCTTTTCTCGTATTCCTTCAGGAGTATTTTTATAAAAGTCTCCCATAATATGAGGTGTCATAATTAATTTCTCATACCCTAAATCAATCATCTGTTGAATCAAAGCCATAGATTCCTCTACAGAATCAGATCCATCATCTAAATTGGGCAAAATATGAGAATGCATATCTACCTTCACACATGAAGTTGAAATTTGATTCTTTTCTCCGAATATTTTGTCCCAAAAACCCATATATTAATCTTTCTTTTTAAACAATTGCCACCATTTTCTCTTACTTTTATCCTCCTCATAGTAACCATAGCCATAACCATAGCCGTAACCATAGCCATAACCTCCATATCCACTATTTGGATTTACCGAGTTCAGAACCAAAGATAAATTCTTAAATCTCTTTGTTAGATTATTAATATTTTTCTCTGTTCCTTTTTTAGAATAACCAGAACGTACTACATAGATAGGTACATCTGCTTTTTTCATGACTAATAAACCATCTGTCACAAGTCCTACAGGTGGAGAATCAATAAATACAACATCATACTTTTCATGAAGTTTATTCAAGATTCGGTCAAAATCTGGACGCAAAATTAATTCGGATGGATTAGGAGGAGTAGGACCTGCTGTAATAAAATCAAAACCATCTACTGCTGAATTATGAATACAATCTTCTAATTTATTTCTACCAATCAATAAAGTACTCATTCCTTTTGAGTTATCAACATCAAACCCCATGTGTACCTTTGGCTTTCTCATATCTAAGTCAAGTAGTACTACTTTTTTACCAGACATTGCAATCACAGCCCCCAAGTTCAAAGCAACAAATGTCTTTCCTTCTCCACTAATTGTAGAAGTTACAGAAATCAAACGCTTACCTTCATTCATAGTCATGAAGTCTATATTCGTTCTTATGGAACGTAATGCTTCACTAATTGCAGATTTAGGATTTGCATCTACTACTAAGCGAGAAAGAGGCATTGTATCTTTTAAGTATTCTGGTACTACACCCAATATAGAGGCCGTTGTTAAATGTTCTAAATCTCTTTGAGATGAAATTTCATTTGCCAGTAAAAAGCGAACAACAATAAGGGCTATACTTAAAAAAAGACCAATACCAAGACCAATGATATAAAATTGTTTTTTAATAGGATAAATTGGGACATTTGAAGCATTAGCAGATGATAAAATCACGAATTCAGGAATTGTTCCTGCTTTTGAAATCCCATATTCAACACGCTTTTCGATCAACATCAAATAATACTTCTCATAAATTCTGTAGAAACGCTGTATACGTGTAAGTTCAGTCTTTTTTGAGGGTAAAAGAATATATTCTTTTTCTAGTCTAGAAAGTTCTTTTTTCACTTCTTCTAAACCATCATTTAATGTTTTTTCTGCCTGAGCAATGTATTCCTCTACTTGTGCAACTAGAGTTTTGTATTCTACCAATTTATTTTTGTAAGCCAGTGTTTGACGACTTGTAGTAGCAGACAATAAACGTAATTCTCTTTTAAGAGCATTTATTCTTTGTACTCCATTCATCAAACCATTTCCTTCCAAACCAGGAATAACAGGAATATAGTTTTCTAAAATAGAATCACTATTTGATTGAATGTTCAACTTTAGATCAACCAATAAACTTGCACTATGTAATAGATGTAAACGTTCTGTTTCTAACTCCTTAGTTTCTTGAATAATTTTTGAAAATGCACCACCAGGGTCAGGAGTACCTGTTTCTCTCACAAAGTTTTCTAAACGCAACTCTGCTAACTCTAATTTTCGAGAAGCAGTATCTAATTGACTATTAATAAATTCAATTGTTTGTCTTTGAGCCTTTTGTTTTTGTTCTAATGTAATAAACAGATACATTGTATCTATTGCATTTACAATATCTCTTGCTTTATTTTTATCATAATCATCAAAAGCAACTTCGATTGTTTTTGCACGAGAGTTTAATACCTTAACAGATAAGTTTTTTGCAATATAATTACGCAAATAAGCTTTGCTATTTACCTTAAAATAAAACTTATCGTAATCATATGATAATGTTCTGTTATTGGTATTGATTGTGAACTCAAAGCCTCTAACATTCACTTTTTTTCCAAAACGATATTCTTTTGCAGGATCTTCAGATCCATAAACTCTACAAGTAAACCCTGTTCTATTTTTCAAAAAATTCACCTCAATTGGGGTGTCATACAATATTTTTGAAGTTTTGGAATAAGAAACAATAAAAGGTTCTGAGTTATAACGTTCTTCATCCAAAACACTACCATAAGAATAATAGCTGACATCTAAATTCATTTTATTAATGACAGCATTTCTAATAATTGGAGATTTTAATATTTCTATTTCTCCAGATAAATTGTTTAGACCATTACCATTTTTTTTAAGCCCTAAAACATTAGCACCTTCCTTTACATTTAATTTAATAACAGACGATGAATGATAAATTGGTTTGGTATATCGTAAAAGTAAAAATGCACCAGTTAAAGAAAGACCTATCAATAAAATTGCCCAAACTAAGCTTTTTTTAATGATACTTATAATCTTAGGAATGTCAAGAGAAGCTGCTATATCATCTTCTTCTGCTTCATTGTCTAATGACAAAAATTCTTCATTTAACTGGCTCATTTCAAAAAATTAGTTAATTGTTCAGACTATAGATAAGTACACCTAATGAAATCATTGAAGTCACAAAAGATAATATTGGACCAGCATCCCTTAATGATTCTACTACAGGCTTTCGAATTGGTTCAATATAAACAACATCATTGGGTTGGACTTCTAAGTTTGCTTTTTTCATTCCTTCAATAGTTGTCAAGTCAATAATTTGTACTTCAGGATCCTTTAAATCGCCTCTTATCAAACGAATATTATGAGCTCTTGAGTTATTATCAACACCACCATAAATTGCCAAAACTTCCAAAAGTGTTGTTTTTTCATTTTCTAAAGGAATAACTGTTCCTCCTTTTGAACCACCCAATACAATTACTCTGCGATTAGCAACTTGTAGATAAACAAATGTCTCTTCATAAAACTTATTATACTTTGTCTGCAAATGAGTATTTGCCTCATTTAGAGTCATACCTACTAATGTTACTGCACCAACCATTGGTAAAGTAACTATACCACTTTCTTCAATCAAATAACGAGCTTCTTGTTGACCTTGTCTCATTCCTCCCTGACCACCAAGTTCTTTTCTCAATTGAAAATTAGGATCAATAATTAATTCTCCTTTGTTTGTATACACTCTAATTGTTAAGAAATCCTTCTTTTGCAGAACATAATTATTGTCATTCTGTGCTGACAAACTATCAACAGCAGTTGCATATTCTGTCTGAAACATAATATTTTGACGATACATGCTACATGAAGAAAGAGCGAAAATTAAGGTAATTATATAAAAAAACTTACTCACTTTATCTTTTGGTCTATATCCATTCGTAATCTCACAAATCTAAGAAATTATTGAAATTCTGTCATAACTTCTTCAAAACTTTTCAATAAGAGATCCTTTTCAGAAACAATAGGACTAAGACCTTCTTCAATTCCCCAATCAATATCCAAAGCAGAATCATCCCAAAGAATACCAGACTCAGATTCTTTATTGTAATGATTTGTACATTTATATGAAAAAACAGCATCTTCCAAAGTATAGAAACCATGAGCAAACTCTCCAGGAACATACATCATATTATTTTTTTCACCATCAAGTATCACCTTATGATGCTTTCCAAATGTTGCCGAATCTTTTCTAAGATCAACTACAACATCTAGTACTTTTCCAGAAATAACACGCACTAGTTTTCCTTGAGCATAAGGAGCATGTTGAAAATGCAAGCCTCTCAGAACACCTTTACTTGAATATGATTGATTATCTTGTGTGAAGACTGTATTTGGAACATATTTCTCAAATACTTCTTGTTTAAATGACTCAAAAAAGAAACCTCTTGAATCTTCAAAAATACGAGGAAAAATCTCCCATACTCCCTCGATTGGTGTTTGTTTAAATTCCATTATTTGTTATTGTTTTGTTCTACTTCTTTTAAATATTTTTCAATCACAAATCGTTCATCAAATTTATTTTCTGCAATTTTTCGACTATTGTCTGCCATTTGTAGATAATCATCTAATGATAGTTCTGTAACTTGTTTCATTTTTTCTGCTAAATCAACAGAATTTTTGACTTCACATAGATAACCATTTATTCCATGATCTACAACCTCTCTACAACCAGGAACATCAGTTGTAACAATTACTTTTCTGAGTGCAGACGCTTCTATTAGTGTTTTTGGAGTGCCTTCGCGATAAGATGGTAACACTACACAATGTACGTTTTTCATGGTTTCTTGAATATCATCAGTTTTTCCTAAAAAATGTATAATTCCTTCTGTTTCCCAAGAACTTACCTCATCTGGTTTCACTCCTAAATTACTAGCTAGATCATAAAATCCACACAACAGAAATTGAGCATTAATTCCTTCTTTCTTCAAGAAACGAATTGCTTCAATATATTCTCGAATACCTTTATCATAAAGTAATCTTGCCACCAACAAAAAGGTAAAAGTTCCTGTTGGGTATGTCTGAGGTAAAAAGGTTTTTGTATTGATACCAGAACCAGCCAACAAACCCGTTTTTTCTTCTTTGACTAAATCCAAATCAAGAAAAAGTTGTTTGTCATCATTATTTTGAAAGAAAACACGTTGAGGATAGCGAAATGCATATCGATACAATGCTTTAGCTATTTTTGATACTAAATTATCATGCAAGAAAACAGTTCCTAAACCAGAAACATTATTTACACTAGGAATTTTCAGTTGATTTGCTGCAATTGTCCCATAAATATTAGGTTTGATAGTATATTGAAGGACAATATCAAGTTTGGCTTCTTTGTATATCTTTTTGAACTGACGAATCAAAAGAAAATCCTTAATGGGATTAGCTCCTTTGTTTTGCATTTCAATTGGATAATACTCACAACCTGCTTCCTCAAGTTTGGAAGAATAGTCATCCTTAGGAGCAATTGCAACTACCTGATATCCTTTTGCTTGGAAAGCTTTGACTAAACCCATACGAAAGTTATAGATGTTCCAAGACGTATTTATGACAATCCCTATTTTCATTGAATGATGAATAAAAAAATTAGTCCTTTCAAAAGATTAGCACTAAATTTACTAAAATTTTAATTAAAAGCCCGTAAAAATGAACCATCAAACATTAATCGAAGCACACAAAGGTATTGTTTACCTATTTTTGATTTCTTTATTTGTAAAGACAATCATCTCATTTATCAATCAAGATTTATTTGATAAAGTGCGTCAAAAAACAAAAGTTATAGAAATGGTGTTGGGTACCCTTCTTATTGTTACTGGAGGTACTTTACTTTACAGTGTTCCTGAATATTTATCACAGGGTTGGTTGCATGTAAAACTAACATTAGTAATTATTGGAATTCCATTAGCAATCATTGGTTTAAAACGTAACAAAAAAATATTAATCATTATTTCATTACTGATTTTTGTATATGCTTATCTGGTAGCAAAGACTAAATCTTTTACACTATCTGATGCAACAAAAACAGAAATGATTGTATCTAAAAAAGTATAATAATATATGATAGACATTAAAGCCTCACAAGAGAAAAAAGAAAAAGCGGTTTTGGTGGCTGTAATTACCAAAGAACAAAATCAGTCCAAAACACATGAGTACTTGGGAGAATTAGCTTTTTTGGCATCCACTATCAACATCGATACAGAGAAAATCTATACTCAGAAGCTGGACAAACCCGACAAACGTACTTTTATTGGAAAAGGAAAGCTAGAAGAAATACAAATCTATGTCAAGGATAATGAAATTGATGTCATTATCTTTGACGATGATTTATCTCCTTCACAGGTTCGTAACCTTGAAAATGAACTAAAGGTCAAAATCTATGACCGTAGTCTCCTTATCTTAGATATTTTCTTATTTAGAGCACAAACTGCTCAAGCCAAAACACAAGTAGAGCTTGCTCGTTCTCAGTATTTACTTCCTAGACTAACAAGGATGTGGACTCACTTGGAGCGTCAAAGAGGTGGAACAAGTACACGTGGTGGTGCAGGTGAAAAAGAAATTGAAACTGACCGAAGAATTATTCGTGATAAAATCACTCGCCTCAAGCAGAAGTTAGAAAAAATTGATAAGCAAAGTCTAACACAACGAAAAGGAAGAGATCAATTAGTTAGAGTTTCTTTGGTAGGATACACCAATGTAGGAAAATCTACCCTGATGAACTTGATGACAAAAGCAGAAGTATTTGCAGAAAATAAGCTTTTTGCAACTGTTGATTCTACTGTGCGAAAAGTTGTGATAAGTACCATTCCTTTCTTATTGACAGATACTGTTGGTTTTATCAGAAAACTTCCTCATGGTTTGATTGAATGTTTTAAGTCGACATTGGATGAAGTAAGAGAAGCAGATATTCTAGTACATGTAGTAGATTTATCTCATGATTCTTTTCAAGACCATATCAAAGTTGTTAACAATACTTTGAAAGAAATTAAAGCTGATAACAAGCCAACGGTTTTAGTCTTTAACAAACTAGATGCTTTTGAAGAAAAGCAAGAAGAGTTACTTCAAAATCTTGATGAATTTTCTGAGGAAGAGAGTCCAGAAATCATGTCATTGGATGATGTATTAAAAGGACATACAAAGGAAAATATTTTTCCTATTTTCATTTCTGCCAAACATAAAATTGGAATTACAGAATTAAGAAGATTATTATTTGATATTGTTTCTAAGAAACATTACACTATTTTCCCTAATTTCTTAAAAACTGATTTTTATGAATAAGTTTGTTGTATATAACATGAGTTTTATCAAAAAAAAAAGCTTTAATATAAAGTCTTTGGTTTCATTTAAACCAAAGACTTTTTTTATTCAATTACCTTTGACTTAATGTCTCAATAAAGACATTTAAAAAAAGAATTCCTTTTTTCATTTTTTTAACCTTAATTTTTAAGTTATTTAGGTTAAAAAACATATTCTTTAATTAATCAACATAATAATTATGAAGAAAAACTACAAATTAACAACACTTGCTATAGCAGGTTTATTAAGTATTGGAGCTACTTTTGCTCAAACATTTTGGACAGGACCAGTTACTACATTCACAAAACAAGATGGTACTGATCACACACTAACCGCAAATCAAGATTCTTTAACAGCTAAAGTTATCATAACAAGAAGAAGTGGTGGAGAAATTTTTAATATTGTTTCAGAAACAGTTGTAACAGGTGGTAGTAGCCCTGCTGGTACTGAATGGGCAATAGGTACAATTGCTGATGGAGTAGAAAATCTTATTTTTGATGATTTTAGAACTACAACTAAAAAACCTAAAAATGTTGTATCATTAGGAAATATGGTTCTTCACCTTATTGAAGATGATATTTATATTGATATTAAATTTACTTCATGGTCTTCTGGATTAGCTGGAGGTTTCTCTTATGAACGTTCTACACCTGTAGTCACAAACACTATAGAAACAGCACAAATAGAGACAACAACAGTATTTCCAAACCCTGCAACTAATAGTATTCAGGTAGAAGGTGCAAACAGTACGGAAAGCTACAATATTTTAGATGTATTGGGTAATGAAGTTAGTAATGGAATACTTGCTGAAAACAAACAAATTGATATTCAAAACTTAATAACAGGTATCTATTTCTTAAAATTAGAAAATGGTAATATTGTTAAGTTTATCAAAGAGTAGATAAACACATAAGAAAGAAAAATCCCTTAGGAGGTGTTTCCTAAGGGATTTTTTAAGAACAAAATTGTGAAACTTTGAAATAAAAATTGAATAATACCCTATCTCTTGGAGACTTTAGTTCTTGATTTATTAGTGACTACAAAATAAGTCCCTGATCCTACAGCATTCAAATCTATTAACTGTCCCACACCATTAAAAACCACCTCCCCTAAAACATTAACAAGTTGCCATTCTTCATCATTTGTAAAGCTTGTAATATAAGTAGTCGTTGTACAAGGATTTGGAAAAGCATTTAAACTTGTTGATACTTTTTCTTTATTATCCCAAATACTCTGAATATAAAAATATGCTGGTGATGTTTCTGGTAGATAATCAGAGTACTCTACACTTAATAACTCTCCAACAAAAGAAGAAATTTCTTTTGCCATTAAGTTATGACTATGTGTTGTAGGATGCCAATCCTCACCATAAGGAGAGTCTTGTGTTTTTTGTTCAAACACATATACATTTGTATCACCTTCTAAATTAAAGTGGTTTACCACTTCATTTGTATAAGTCCTCAATCTAGTTAAATGTTGTTTCCCTTCTGGCCAATAGTCTGACTTTGAATTACCAAATACACACACAATTTTTGTTGTAGCATTATATTTCTCACGAATATCTTCAATGAAATCAATATAAGCACTTACATATTTAGCTGAATCTACATCAATAGGATTAGACACAGTCTCTAAAAAGAAATCGTTTGTTCCTAAATTGATAAACACAATATCAGGAATGTAACTACTGTGATCCCAAGTTGTATTTCCTGCATGAATATAATTCCATTCTTGAGGAAGAGTTCCATTTGTTGTTCCTGTGTTATTTCGATACAAACCACGTCCAGAAACAGCAGTACAATGATATTGAGCATTAAATCGCTTTGCTAATGTATATCCCCATGCTTTGTAGTTATCTTCATTAATTGAATGAAAACCTGTATTAGGAGAAGTTGTACTAATATCATTACCATATCCACACGTCCATGAATCTCCGATAAATTCCATTTTTAAAGTTGGTAACTGAACAGGCAATAATTCATTACCTTCAATAACAAACCCACCAAAAGAGCTCTTTCCTACTGAACTTTCTGTTCTTTTTACAATCTCAATTGTATGTTCTTGATCTGTAAGTCCTGTAGCCAATGTATATAATGTATCTTGCTTATTTACTTCAATTTTATGTAATAGCTCTCCATCAACAATTACATTGTAATAATTTGTTGTTGTTGTGCCCCCCAAACCAAAATCTTTAATCACAGCTTGAATAGATGTTCCCTGAAATCTAGTAGATATTGTAATACCTGGATATGAATAAGAAGGATATTTTTCATTGGTAAAATCTATTCTTCCCATATAACTAATATTTTCATTATCTGCTGGTATCAGATTATTTTGGGCAAATACATTACAAAAAAATGCAATGAAAACGATGGTGATAATTTCTCTAATTTTCTTCATGGATGTTTTATTATCTTACTAGTAACAAATAGAGCTTTTCATTCAAAAAAGTTGTCTCAACTTAATTAGTTTTTGAACACCCATAAATTTCATAATCTTTTTTGTTTCTTCTGCAAAAATTTTGAATCACTTTTTTATGAAATCAAGGGCTATAAGGTTGTACAGGCATAATTAGCTCTTCTCCTTGATATCGAAATACAACAAAAGATGAATCTGGAATAATTCCAAACTCTTTTTCGTTCAAAATGGCTATTCTTCCTCCAATTACTTCGAATTTTTTAATTGTAATTAATTTACGATTTACCTTAAAATGACAATTATACCCATCCATAAGATGGTATGAAAAAATAAGTTCTTTTAATGTATCTTGTCTACCAGTACATGCAGAACAATCAAAACCAAACCCAAAATCATTATAAGTTGTATCTAATTTTGTCCAATCAATGTAGTTAGTTCGGTTTAACTTAATCTTATGAACTTTTTGAGCCAAACCAAAATAGCTTAACATAGCTATTGAGAATATAAATACTATTTTTTTTATCATAACTGAATAAACGGGTTAACTTTCATTAAAGTTAAAGAGTTCTCTGTAAATTTCTTTACAACCATATTTTAATGACTCCACAATCATTAACTTAATATCATATTTAAGGTAATAAACCTAATTTTTACATACCTTAAGAGTACATGCAATTGCAACATACACATTAATAATTTCTTTTTATTTAACTTGTTTTTTCAAAACTCCCCACTAACTTTGCAACACAAAGTACTTTTAGAGAGTATAAGTTTTTAAACAAAAAAGCATGACAAAACCAGAAGAACAACTACAGGCAATAGCCGAAATGAGAGATTTAATGAATAAGTCTTCTCGTTTCTTGTCATTAAGTGGCTTATCAGGAGTATTTGCAGGCATTTATTCTTTGATTGGTGCTGGAGTAGCTTATTGGTACATCAATACACATTTTGGGGAATATTATGATACACGTAGCATTGATCAATTCATTCGCTTTTTCTTTGCTGATGCAATTTCTGTGATTTTATTAACACTAATTACAGCTTTCTATCATACTTCAAGAAAAGCGAAGAAAAGAAATGAAGAAATATGGTCTTCAACTTCTATGCGTTTGAGCATCAATTTCGCTATACCATTATGTACAGGAGGAGTTTTATGTTTAGCTTTGGTTTTCCATGGTTTCTATATCTTAGTTGCTCCCATGATGTTGTTATTTTATGGGTTGGCATTACTTAATGCAAGTAAATACACTTTGCATGACCTTCGTTTCTTAGGGCTTACACAAATTGCTTTAGGGTTAATCAATACATTTGTATTGGGATATGGATTATTCTTTTGGACAATTGGTTTTGGAGTTGTGCATATTGTATATGGACTAATTATGTACTATAAATACGAGAGGTGAAAGAGTTTCTAACCAATTTTAATAAGGCTTTTGAAAACAGGGTTCGCTTAGGGATTATGTCTGTATTGGTAGTTAATGATGCTGTTACATTTAATACGCTCAAAGAATTGCTGAAAGCGACAGATGGTAACTTAGCAAGTCACCTCAAAGCACTCGAAAAACTGGAATTTGTAAAAGTAAACAAACAGTTTATTGATCGAAAACCAAATACAAGTTATGAGGCTACTAACACAGGAAAAGAAGCTTTTCAAGCTCACCTTAATGCCTTAGAAGATTTACTAAAAAAAGGATTGTAGCATTATCCTTTTTTATTTGACTAATCACTTTGCAATACAAAGTACTTTAAAAAAACATGAAAGATTTAAGTATTCTAACAATTAGCTTATTTGTCTCCCCCATCATAGGGTTTAGAGTTCATAAATACACCCCTTATTTAAGGACAGGAATTATTGCAGTTCTTGTTTGTATAGGTATTTATTTGACTCTGTTGGGAGAACCTTCTCCCCTACATATACTAAGCATATTGTATGGACTTTACTCTCTGACATTCTTCTATGTAGAATACATTAAACACAAACTCACTGCACAAATCTTATTTGTAATTGGCTTACTGCCAATGGCAATTGGATATATTATCGCAGTACTATTATTCGATATCGTTTTTAACCATTAAATACATTATAACATGAAACTAAAAAACATCCTTATCATCTTACTTACCATTGCTTACAGTTATCTTTTTTATCAAGAGTATGCAGGTATCAACTTCTTTATTTTCAACTTATTACTAGTAGCAGGTAGTATTGCAACCAACACAGACTTGATAAAGCAAAAAAGCTTTGTAGTGGTTGCTCTCGGTTGTATTATTAGCTCACTGGGAATTGTACTGTATTCTTACAGCTTGGGAATCATTGCAAATATTCTTTCACTCATATTACTTGCTCATTATAGTCATCACTACAAGAGTACATTGATTGTTGTATTCTTTCACTTTCTTTATTCATTCTTCTTAGTAGTACCAAGGCTTGTTCGTAAAAAGAGAGAGGAAAACAAAAAAGCAAGTTGGTTATCTAGTCAAAACTTACTAATTGTTAGTACTTCTCTTATCATTTCAAGTTTATTCTTACTGTTATACCTTAATTCGAATGCAATCTTCAGTTCTTGGTTCTATGCAATTGAATGGAATTTCATTTCTTTTACTTGGTTATTATTTACCTTATCAGGAGTATTATTAATGTTGGTTTTCTTTTATTATCAACAAAATCAAGAGGTTGCAAAAATAGATGCTGATGCCAAAAATCAGTTGACAAGAGTTCGTACCAAAAATATTATGCTAAAAAACCTTTCCAAAGGAATTTTCGCAGAATACAAACTGGGAGTTGTACTTCTTCTTCTATTGAATTTCTTACTAGTTTTTGTGAATAGTAGTGATATTTACTATTTCATCACAAGAGAATTGCCAGAAGGTGTAAATTATACGGACTTCTTACACCAAGGAGTTTATACCCTTATTTTCTCTATCTTATGTGCAATTTTTATTACCCTATTTTTCTTTAGAGGTAAGTTAAATTTCTTTTCAAAAAATAAGGCTTTGAAGGTATTGGCTTATGTCTGGTTGTTTCAAAATTTATTATTAGTAATGAGTATTTTAGGTAAAAACACCATTTATATTCAATCATCTGGTGTATTGACTTATAAGCGAATTGGAGTTTACATCTACTTATTACTTACAACTGTTGGATTAGTTTTCACCTTCCTTAAGGTTTACCAAATCAAAAGTAATTGGTACCTAACACGAAAAGTTTCTTGGGCTTTTTATACAATTTTAATGCTTTCTACATTATTCAATTGGGATAAATTAATTGCAATCCACAATTTCCAGCACAACAAGATTGAATACGTTATGAGCCTAACACCCAATACTTATCCTATTCTTTGGGATAACAAAAATCTCCTGAATACTCCACAACAAGAAGTACTAGAAGGAAGGATCAATAGGCATCAAAATAGAATTAAAGATGGGTTTATTTCGTGGGCATCTTGGAATTTTACTTACAAAAAAATTAAATAACTATGTATCAGATACTAACAAAATTCAAAGAGCTTTCGTTATTACAACAAATAGGACTTTTTTTGATATGTATTTCTTTTGGAGTATTCATATTTTCTGATTATAATACGCAAAGTTTAAATGGCTTTGATGACTGGTTTTTGATTTTCTGCACCAATTATGCTATTGCTTTTATTTACTTGGTTGCATGGATTTCTACAGGAAATTTCAAATGGTCTAAATTATATAGCGACAAAATTTCATTTACCTTAACCTTCCAATTACTATGTTTTATCAGTTGTTTTTCTCTAAATCACTCTATAAGTATCTTCAAAAGCTCTACAGATTGGCTACAAATTGTTTTGGTAGTTTCCTGTCTATCCTTAGTAATAAAGTTTCTAAACTGGGGGAAACAAAGGTACATTCAACCTATCTTATACTTTTGGCTTGGTGTAGCGTGCATTGTCCAATTGTATTACGCTTCTTACCTGATTCCTCTGTATGGAATTGGGCTACTCGCCTCATTCTTTTTGGGTATCTCCTTACACATCTTTACACCGCTCTTTTTGTTTATTGGTTTGATTTTGTTCATGAAAAGAGAACTGAAGCAAAAAGAGAAAGTATATCACTATAGTTTTTGGGCTGGGATATTGATTCCCTTTGTCGTTCTTATTTTTATTACTTTTCAATATGGGGCTATTCATAGAACAATCAAGAATAGCTCTAAAATCTCCCATCAAACTGGTTTACCAAAATGGGTTGTGTTAAGTCAAAGACTTCCTAATAACTGGTTTGGGAAGCTACTTCTCAAAAGTGAGCTAAAAGGTGATATTCGATGGAATGATATTCCTAATGGAGATTTTGACTTCCGCAAAGTTCATGATCCATTACTCACCATTGCTGATCTTGTCAACAGTGGTAATCATCATATTAATTACCACAATCGCAAAAAAATAGCAGTTAGTCGTCTCAATCTTCGACATGAAACCACCGAAAAACTTTGGAGAGGTACCGATTTGAGTACTGAAACTATCAAAACCTCTGTTCAGCTTTTCCCTTCTTATCGTATGGCATATACTGAGAAGGAAATCACAATCAAAAACAGTTATAAATACAGTAGTACACGTTGGCGAAACAGTGATCAACAAGAAGCTCTTTATACTTTCTTCCTACCAGAAGGTTCTGTCATTACCTCATTATCATTGTGGATAGAAGGTGAAGAAAGAAAAGGGATTTTGACAAGTAAACAACAAGCTGACTCTGCTTACCAAACAATTGTAGGAAGAGAAAGAAGAGACCCTTCTTTGGTTACTTGGCAAGAAGGAAACACCGTTTCTGTACGTGTATTCCCTTGTACTCCTAAAGACAATAGACGTTTCAAATTAGGTATTACAAGTCCTTTAACTTTGTATGATGATGAATTGATTTATGAAAGCATTTACTTCAAAGGACCCCATACAAGTCATGCTGAAGAAGAAATTTTCATTCTAAAAAACAAAGAGAATCCACTTCATTTTGATAATATTTCCCTGATCGAAAAAGACAAGAAGTATTACCACAAAGGAGATTATCATGCAGATTGGAAAATTCGCTGCAAAGCTCCTGAGTTAAGTAAAAATAGTTTTTGCTTTGATAATCAAGCCTACTCTCTCCAACCTTATGAAGAAGAGTATGCTCCTCAAAATTTTGAAAATATTTACTTAGACATTAATAAAGAGTGGACAAAAGAAGAGCTGTTTTCTGTTTGGAAGGCTGTTCAAAATAAAAATGTATATATCTTCACTACAGAATGGAAGCAAGTGACTGAGGAAAATAAAGATGATTTATTTGATGAATTAACAAATTTCAACTTTAGCCTACTACCTATCTTTCAACTTCCAAATGAAAATAACTGTTTGATTGTCACAAAAGCAAGCGAAATTGCTCCTCAACTAAGTGATGTAAGAGGGAATAAACAATTTGCAAGAAGATGGGCAAAAGAAGAGCATTCTTCATTTCACAAGTCATTAAGTTTATATGAACCTTCAAAGCCATTGCCTTTATTTAACATTGGAAAAAAGCTTTCTCCTTATCTCAAAACATTGAGGGAATTGCGTTATTTCCAATATGCACAGGGAGAAACTTCTTTACTTACCAATTTATTGCAAAAAGGCGTGTTTGTAAAAAATCAAGAGGATAACCAACACATTGTACTACATGATTCAAGAACAGTCTTGGTCAATAAAATACAAGCACAAGAAGAAAACAAAGCTCCAGATCATTTACTTCGTTTGTTTGAATACAACTACATTATGAAGAATATTCAACAGACTTACTTTACGGAGAAAGTTGATACTAACTTGGTCAATCGAGCGAAAAAAGCATATGTAGTTTCTCCATTATCCAGTCTAATTGTATTAGAAACACAGGAAGATTATGATCGATTTAATATTAAGAAAACAGAAAATAGTCTAGGAAATGCAGGAATTGATGGAGCTGTACCAGAACCACATGAATGGGCACTAATCATTCTTTCTATTTTGGCAATGCTTTATTTATTATTCAAAAAACGTTTTTCTTTTCATTCATAGCATACTGAACCCTTCTTAAGCACAGGAAGGGGTTTCTTACTTTCTTTTATGAAAAAATATCTTCTTCCTCTCTTTTTTTTATTGATGGCTGGTTTGTCATTTCTTTTTTTAGAAAATTATTTCATAACCCAAACCAGTACTATTTTAGGCTTCTGTATATTGCCTTATACACTTTCATTTGAAAAACAGAACAAAAGCTCATTTCGTTACCTTTTTGCACTTTTACCACTTCTTATTTTTACATTTTTCGTCCCTGTAAAGAGTCTTTATTTTTTTAGCCTTTGCTTATCCTTTGTTTTACTGATTGAAATATGGATTGGAAAAACCAATCATTTACCTCTATTCTTATTATTGCTCCTCTCCCCTGCTGTCATTTATTTTCGGTCAATTATTGGGGTAAATATTCGCTTATTCTTAGGAGAACTTGCAGGGCAGTTATTGAATATGGCAAACCTTGAAATAGAAGTGCATGGAAATAGTATCATCTATGCACAAGATACATTCAGTATTGACCCTGCTTGTATGGGTTTATCAATGTTAGTCCATAGTTTTTTATTGGGCATTTTTATATTGGCTTACTTTCAACGCAAGACACAACAAACTCTTAATTTTTGGAAAACAAGTTTATTATTGTTTATTCTATTACTACTCAATGTCACCAGTAATCTAATTCGAATCATTTGTCTAATTCTTTTTAAAATCTACCCAGAGCTACTAAGCCATGATGTAATTGGAATTGTGTGCTTGATTATTTATGTACTCATTCCTTTTTACTTCTTTAGCAAATTAAGTTATCGATACTTTACGACTCCTCTAAATCAAGAAAAGGATGAACAAAATTCAATTGATTTATGGGCAAAGGTTATCAGCATAGGAGTTTTTGTAATACTTGTTGGCTTGGGGATTCATATTAAGCAACACTTCAAAGGAGAAAAAATTATTCCTGCCACTTGTAAAGTCAATGGTTGTGAAAAAGAATTGGTTACAAAAGATGTCTTGCGTTTCAAAAATGAAAATGTATTGATTTATGTAAAGCCTATTCCTCATTTCTACAGTGCAGAACATAATCCCTTGATTTGCTGGAATGGTAGTGGTTATCAGTTCAAACAAATTCAGAAAAAAGAGATCAATGGAGTGATTGTTTATACTGCCATTTTGGAGAAAGAAGGAAAAACAATGTTCTACAGTAGTTGGTGGTTTGATAATGGTGTACATAAAACAACAAGCCAATGGGACTGGCGTATTAATGCCATCAAAACCAAAACACAATATTCTCTTATCAATGTAAACACAATAGATTCTATTTCTCTAGAACAAGAAACAAAACGTTTACTAAAACTGAATATTTTTGGAAGCAAAAAATAGTGCAATAGCAATATATTTTCAAAGGAAGAAAAATAAGTTTTTTAGCCAATTAATTTTTTTTTCCTAAACTCTTTATGAAATTAAGTACTGCTTTTCATCTACTTTTAAAATAAAGCACAAAAATCATGAAAAAATACCTTTTTATCAGCCTTGGAATTATCGTCTTAGGAATTATCTGTGGTTTCGTATGGAAACATCAGAAAACGAAGAAAGTACATGGTAGTCAGAATATAAAACAGACCATGTACTATAATGGAAAGTACAAGAAGAACTGGAAAGAAATTGATTCTCTTCTTCGTATTAATCAAACAAAAACAGCCTTAACAAAGGTGGAAGAGGTAATGAAAATTACTGATAAAAAGGGAGAACATGGTGAATGGGTTCGTGCATTAATGTTCAAAATGCAGACTACTTCTCAGTATGAAGAAAATTATATCAACCAGCACATTTCAGAAATAAAGGGTTATGCAAAAACAAAACCTGCACCTGTCAAGCAAGTTTTACATAGTTTCTTGTCTACACTTTATTGGAATTATTATAAAAATAATTCATGGAAGATTCACAAACGTTCTACTACAGCAGACTTCAAAAATGATGATATAGAGACATGGGATTACGAAAAGTTTGTACTCGCTTGTCATGAAAATTATCAGTTGTCTCTACAAAATCCAGAATTATTACAAAAGACTTCTGTGAAAGAATATGAAGCAATCTTAAATTCTGGTAATTCTATTAATTTACGTCCTGCTTTATATGACTTTTTAGTACATCGTGCTATTGATTTTTATCGCTCTACAGAAGTTGACTTAAATGCTGCAAAAAATCAATTCAAACTAGATGATCCTACTTATTTACAAAGTGCTAAATCATATACAGAACTTACTCTACCAACTGTCAAGGAGTTTTCTTATAAATACGAAAGTGCTAAGTTGTTGCAAGAGTTATTAGCCTTCCGTTTGGAAAGTGGTGACTTACATGCCTTGGTAGATGCTGATCTAAAACGCATTGATTTTGTATATGATCATGCAATTTTTTCTGATAAAGATAAATACTATTTAGAAGCTCTTGAGGCAATTGCTAATAATGGTCATTCAAGTAGTGCAAGAGGACATTATCGTATTGCCAAGTATCATTTCAAAAAAAGTAATTATGTAAAAGCTTTTGAGATTTGTGAGGCTACAATGAAAGAATATCCAAAAAGTTATGGTGGAGCTAATTGCAAAGCATTAAAAAATGATATTCTAAAAAAATCTATTGACTTCAATGTTGAAGAAACTTTTTTACCAAACAAAACAATCTTAACACAAATTAAACACCGAAATGTAAATAAGATTTTCATAAAGGTAATTCCTACAGATAAAGAGGAACTAGAAGATATTTCTTTTTATGACAAAGAATTGAATGCATTAAAGAATTTCAGCAAAGCAAAAACGTATAGCTTTGATTTACCTACTTATACAGATTACAAATCACATAGTACAGAAATTAAGCTCCCTGCTCAAACTGCTGGACAATATATATTTGCAGTAAGTTCTGCTCAAGACTTTAAGAAAACAAAGCAATATGTTGCATATGCTCATGTAAATATAACAGATGTAAGCATTATCAACCAGACACATGATGAGTATCAAGAATTTTTTGTCATTAGTAGAGAGACAGGTTTGCCTTTGGCAAATAAAAAAGTAGAGATTTACGAAGAAGAGTATTCTCGCATCAGAAGAGCTTATGTTTTTGACAAACAAAAAACGACAAAAACTGATAGTAAGGGATATTTAAAAATTCCTCGTAAAGTAAAAGGAAACTCTATTTACCTTAAAGTATTCAATACTGACAAAGATATTTACTGGAATCCTCGTTCTTACAACACCTATATAAACTCTAGGTATCATCGTTCGAATGATATTCGTACACATTTATTCACAGACCGCAAGATCTATAGACCTTCTCAAACGGTTTATTTCAAAGGAATTGTTGTAGAATATGATGCAAAAAGTCATCAAAGAAGAAAGGTTGTTGCAAATACAACTATGATGGTTACTTTAAGAGACCCTAACTATCAAACAGTTGAAACTTTGAATGTAAAAACCAATGAATATGGTGCTTACAGTGGAAGCTTTACACTACCAACTGGTAGACTAAATGGTACTTATCGAATCCAAGATATTTATGGTGGTAATCATTCTTTCAGAGTGGAAGAATACAAACGACCAACTTTTGAAACGAATATCAATCCAATTGAAGGACAATTTAGATTGAATGATGAAATTGAGGTAAAAGGAAATGCCAAAGCATTCTCTGGTGCAGTAGTTGACCAAGCAAAAGTTTCTTATTCAATTATTCGTACTGTTCGATACCCTTATTGGCAATATGGCTGGTGGAGACCTGTCCCTTCTTCTCCATCTACCACCATCATCAACGCAGAGACTATTACAGATGACAAAGGTGAATTCAAATTTAATTTCAAAGCTATTCCAGACGATCGAGCATCTCTTAAAAATGACCCTGTTTTCAATTACAAAATATCTGTTGATGTTACTGATCTTAATGGAGAAACACGCAGTGCTACTTATTCTGTTTCGGTAAGCAACAAAGCTTTACAATTAGGTTTGAATATGCCTAGTGAACTAGAAAAAGTATCAAAAAAGAAGTTTAAGATTAGTACAACCAATTTACAAGGACAAAGCATTACAGCAAAAGGAAATTTGCTTATTGAGCGTTTGGAAACACCAACAAAAGTAATTAAAGAGCGAATTTGGGGAAAACCAGAAAAGATTTTGATGAGTCAAGAAGAGTTCGAAAAAGACTTTGCATTTGCTTATGGTGATGATGAAAATCGTGCAGTTTGGAAAACCAAAAAGCAAGTGCTAAAAACTGACTTTAATACCAAAAAGTCTACAGAGATTGAATTAAAAGCCTTTAACAAAACTGGGGTATATCGAATCACATTAGAAGCAAAAGACAGCTATGGTGAAAATGTAAAACTCGTAAAATATGTGACTGTTTTTGATAGTGATGCGAAAGAGCTTGTTCTACCCACTAATTTTTCCATAAAACCAATTAAGGATTATGTAGAGCCAAATGAAAATGCTGAACTTTTGATTGGAAGTAGTCATAAGGTAAGGGTACTTTATGAGATTGAGCATAATAAAAAAATCGTACACCGTGAATGGGTTAAGCTTGATAATGAGCAAAAGAAGATTTCAATTCCTGTCAAAGAAGAGTACAGAGGAAATTTTATTACTCGCTTCATCACCATTCATAACAACCGAGTATATTCTCAGTCAAATAGCATTGTTGTTCCTTATTCAAATAAGGAGTTGGATATTTCTTTTGAGACTTTCCGTGATAAATTACAACCTGGAGAGAAAGAGCAATGGAAATTGAAAATCAAAGGGAAAAATGGAGATAAAGTAGGTGCTGAGTTTGTAGCTACTTTGTATGATGCTTCTCTAGATGAATTTGCCACTAACTACTGGAATTTATCAGTTTATTCTACTTATTATGCTAGGTATTCTTGGAATCATCACACATTCTCTTCAAAAGCTTATGGATATGGTTTGACCAGAAACTGGAATCCAAGAGTGTATAAGAGAAGTAATAGTTATTATAAACTGGATTGGAATGGATATGAAACTTACTATCATACTTATAAAGACTATGAAAATGATGAAGTGATGTATTTAGAAGAGGCAGTAATGGATTCGGCTCCTGCAGAACTGGTAAACCAAAGTGTTTCCGCTGCTGCTCCTGCAGGCAAACGAATGGCACGAAAAGCAAAAAAAGAAAAACAAATAGTAGCTAGTGTAGCTGTCACTGAAGAAGTACAAAGTGTTGCTATCACATTGGATAAAAAAGTAGAGAAGAAGGATAACACTAATAATGATTCTTCAACTCCTCAACCTATCAAAACAAGAACAAACTTCAATGAAACCGCTTTCTTCTTCCCTCATTTGGAAACAGATGAAGAGGGAGCAATCATTGTCAACTTTACTGTTCCTGAAAGCTTGACAAAATGGAAAATGTTGGGACTAGGGCATACAAAGGACTTGAAAATTGGTACCATCCAAAATGAATTAGTGACTCAAAAAGACTTAATGATTACTGCCAATGCTCCTCGATTCTTTAGAGAAAATGATATCATATATTTCACTGCTAAAGTGAATAACTTATCAGATAAGACATTAAAAGGTACTGCCAACTTAGCATTGATGGATGCTCGCTCTAATAAAAACATTGATAATTTATTGGGAAATAAAACCAATAATCAATCTTTTGAAGTAAAAGCAGGACAAAGCACTGTGGTAACATGGAAGTTCAAAGTTTCTGATGAAGTGCAAGCCATTACTTACAAAGTGACTGCAAGAGCTGGAAACTTTACAGATGGTGAACAAAAGACATTACCTGTCTTAAGCAACCGAATGCTAGTGACTGAAACAATGCCTTTATGGATTCGTGGAAATCAGACCAAAACATTCAATTTCAAAAACTTTGAAAAAGCGAAATCAAGTACATTAAAGCATCATCAATATACATTGGAATTTACTGCCAATCCAACTTGGTATGCTGTTCAAGCTTTACCTTACTTAATGGAATATCCGTATGAATGTGCAGAACAAACCTTCAGTAGATTGTATGCAAATTCTATTTCAAGTCATATTGTAGATCAACATCCTGCTATCAAAGAAGTATTTGAAAAGTGGAAAACCTTAAGTCCAGATGCTTTATTATCTAATTTAGAGAAAAATCAAGAGCTGAAAAGTGTGCTTCTACAGGAAACTCCTTGGGTACTACAAGCTAAAGATGAAAGTGCAAGAAAACGTAGAATTGCTGTACTATTTGACATTAATCGAATGGCAAATGAAGAAGCAAGAGCCATTCAACGTTTGGAGCAATTACAACTGGGAAGTGGCGGGTGGCCTTGGTTCAAAGGAATGCGTGAAGATCGTTATGTGACTCAACACATTGTAACAGGTGCTGGTAAACTAAGAAAAATGGGGGTTGATAATCCAAAAATGACTTCTATGGCAAAAGAAGCGATTCTTTACTTAGATGAACAATTATTGGAAGATTATGAATGGCTGAAAAAAAATTATAAAGAGAAGGAAAGAACAAAAAAGCATATTGGGTATACTCAAATTCATTACTTATACATGCGTAGCTTCTTCCCAGAAGTCAAATTAAAAAGTAAGTTCAAAGAAGCTTATGACTATTATTTCAATCAAGCACAACAGTTTTGGGCAAGTGAAAGTCGCTATATGCAAGGAATGATTGCTTTGACTTTGGATAGAAACAAAGTGGAGAAAATCCCTCAATTGATTGTGAGAGGATTGCAAGAAAACTCTTTGTATTCTGAGGAAATGGGAATGTACTGGAAAGAAACTTATGGTTATTATTGGTACCAAGCTCCTATCGAGACACATGCCTTAATGATTGAGGTTTTTGATGAAGTGGCAAAAGATCCAAAAGCTGTTGAAAATTTAAAAATCTGGTTATTGAAAAATAAACAAACAAATGACTGGAAAACTACCAAAGCCACTGTAGAAGCTTGTTATGTTTTGCTTTCTAAAGGAAGTGATTGGTTAGCCAACAATGAACTACCAAGTATTGAAGTAGGTAATTATGAAATTGCTTACAAAGGGCAAGCTCAAAAAACAAAGAAAACTCCTCAAAATGTGACTGTAGAAGCGGGAACAGGTTATTTCAAAACAACTTGGGAAGGAAAAGAAGTGGATAAATCAATGGGTGAGATCAAAGTGAAAAATCCTAATGCAAGTATTGCTTGGGGTGGTGTATACTGGCAATATTTCGAACAATTGGATAAAATCAAAGCTTCTGAAACACCACTTTCTTTGAAAAAGCAATTGTTTGTAGAACGAAAGACAGAGGATAAAGTAACCATTGTGCCTGTCACTGAAAAAACAGTGCTAAAACGAGGAGATCGTATCAAAGTTCGCATTGAATTACGAGTGGATCGTGCCATGGAATATGTTCACATGAAGGACATGAGAGCAAGTGGTTTTGAACCAGAAAATGTACTTTCTCAATACAAATACCAAGGTGGTTTAGGGTATTATGAAAGCACAAAAGATGCTTCTACCAACTTCTTTATTAGTTACCTTCCAAAAGGAACATTTGTTTTTGAATACCCTTTGCGTGTAACTCATGCTGGAGATTTCTCAAATGGTATCACAAGCATTCAGTGTATGTATGCTCCAGAGTTTAGTTCTCATTCTGAAGGAATTAGGGTAAATATTAAAAAATAAGTAAGAATTCTATTTCTTATACTATTCACAATAAAGCAGGGAGTTTCATTTTTGAGACTTCCTGCTTTTTATGTTTTATAATGCCTCATAAAAAAAGCACACAAATGTAAAAGACTTGTGTGCTGTAAAGGGAAAAACAGAAAATCTTATCTCACAATAATTTTTGTTTGAACAAGATTACTATTAACTGATTTAACTAAATAAATTCCTGCATTTAAATTGTCAATTGAGAAAGTAGGATTATCATTTGTTACCTCAACAGATTGTATTTTTTTACCTGTTAATGTAAACACTTCTACAATTCCTTCATAACCTTGAACAGAAACTGTTCCTCCTTGATTCACTACAGTTGGGAATACCAATGCTTTCTTCACAATAGCAGTTTCGTTTGAAGTCACAAGGTCATTGCATGGCTCTTCGTAGAATAATTCAAACTCTGCCATACTTGCCCATACATTGTTATTCTGCTCACTAAGTGCAACAAACCTAATATAATCACACTCAATAACTTCATCAAAGTCAACACTTTGCCAGTTCGCATTATTTGCTAATGCTCCTTTTTTCAACAATGTCCAACTTGCTTTTCCATCATTGGAACCATAAACTTCATAGTCTTTTATTCGACCATTTACTCCTCCATCTTGACGAGCCAATACTCTCATACTTGAGAATGCTTTTTTGTCATTGGCTTTTACTATAAACTCATGAGGGTAATTTGGAGAATTTGGAAAGTATTCTGTATGCCAGATTGTATTTCCTTGTCCATCCAAAATATTGGTAGCAAAATCATTTGAACCATCATTCTGACTTGTAAAAGAATCAATATTCAAACCTATGTATTGCTGAATATTATCACCAATGCTAAATACTGTTGAGATAGCAGTTGTTTGTCCTGCTGAAACTCTTACTTGATAATTATCTCCTTTGGCAAATTCTGATGCAGATAAGTGTTCACTAAAACGACCTTCTGCCACATCACCTACAGACCATGTTTTGGTTACACCACCATTGTTTAATAACTCGATAGTAGCACTTCCTGTAATGTTGGCTGCTTCCCAATTAAAAATTAAACTATCACAGAAATAATAATTAGAGGCAACATTTGACAGATTGATTTTTGGAGATTTATCATCAATTGCAAATTCCATCACTCCTCTTCCCCAAGTACCAAATCTCACAAGATTCTCCGATTCAATGTATTCAATTGAAGTAGTATTAAACATACCAGCTCCTCCTCCATACATAGGATACCATTTTTCTTCTGCTACCGCAAAAACCCAAGGACCAATTTCTGTTCCTGCAAATACATATTGTCCATCAGGTGAACCAACCATACCTCCTACTTGGAAATCATCACCTGTAGGGAAATTTCCTGTTACATCAGTCCATGTAGCTCCACCATCTTTTGATAAGATTGCTCCCACACTATTATTAGAAGGTCCTGCAAATAAAATCCAATTATTATTCCCTGGAAGTACCCAACCTCCACCAATGTCTTGACCAAGCTCTCCACCAATGCTATTTCTAGAAGGTGTAAAAGGTGTATTAGTTCCATTATCCCAAGAATCACCTCTATTCGTAGATTTATATACTTTTCCTTCTTTCAAGAAAAAAACATGTTCTGGATTATCAACACCTTGTGCCATTGCTGCAATTTGGTATTGACTAGAACCTCTATTTGTCGTAGTACCTACTAGTTGATTTCCATTTCTTTCTGCTCTTGCCAAGTCTCTTCTCAACATCCAAACTCTTTGGTCTGGCTCATCCCTATCAATAAATACTTGACACCATACTAAGCGTGAATTATTGGTAAACTCAACACTTCCTGCACTATTTGCTAAGTTTCTAATTGTTGAAATATTTCTTCTATTACCATTCCCATCATACATATTGACAGGGCCTTTTATGCTTTGTCCAGAAGCTCCCCAGCTCCAAGCCCAATCTTGATGAGCTCCAATAGAAGGACCATCTCCTCCAATTGTTTGGTAAACACTCAACGTATCACCACCTGTACCCAAAATATAATCCTGTGAACCTTGGTCTTGAGTAGCATAAACAAGGTGTCTTGTATCCTTCGATCCAGTAAACATTGTATTACGATAGATCAATGAAGAAGGCATTCCAATTGTGTTCAAGTTAATGAAGTCACCATTATAACCTGAATTATCATAAGCTCCACAGTTATCACATGGAGGGTTTTTCCAAACTTTATAACTCATGAATAATCCACCATCAGAAGATCCTACATAAAACAGTTCATTTGATGAGTTGTAGAAAAATTGTTGTGTTTGAAAATCTGGATGGTAATTAAATCGAATTCTATCTTGATAATCTGATAAATTTTGACCAAATCCACCTTGGTATCTTCCCCAACCACTGGCACTAGATTTTGTAGTCACAAGACCATCATTAGAAAAAACAGGTTGAGCATATCCACCTACAACATCATCAGGATTTTCTGGAGAAACACCAAGTTTGAATCCAGCACTCATTTTTCCTTCTCGGTCACCATACCAGTTACCATTTGGATATCTTTGTGTCCAGCTAGTCCCTTGATTTGTACTTACCCAATAATTTGCTCCCTCAGTCACATATAGCTTTCTGCTATCTCCACCAATAGAGAAGGCATTCTTTCCATGTCCACCAGTATAGCGTCCTTTTTGTATAAAGCTTGTTTTTTGTGCATTTAACTCATAAAAAACACCTTCACGAGCCAAGTAAACTTTTTCTGCATCTGGCTGACTAGCATATCTTGGAGAGTATAAAACAGCATCTCCAAAGTTCCCAAAATTTTGTAGTACAGAGAAGTTATTTCCATTATCAGTAGAGACATAAACAGTGGTTCCATTGGTTGCATAGACTCTTTCATCTTGGCGATTCATCATAACACTATAAATCACATCTGGTAATCCAGTAGGAGAATTCCATGTCTGTCCATCATCTTCACTCCAATAAACAGGACCATTTACAATACCCGCAATTAGCCTTGTTTTTGCTCCGTTTTTGAAAACAATTAAATCATTGTATTTATTAGGCCATTGTGGAGTCAAACAAACAAAATCATCTCCTTTTGTTCCTGTATTAGGATTGTACACAGTACCTTTCCAAATGTAAGAACGGGAGTTCATTTGGTCTGTGTAATGATTGAATGACACACCATAAATTGTATCCGTTCCATCCAACATTTCTGCAAACTTATAAGCAGCTGGCATATTCATTGGTGCCCTATTTGACCACTTTCCTTGAAGAGAACCAAAAGATTCAAACTGTTGTGTTCGTTTATTTTTTCTTGAAGCAGAAACACCATACTTTTTCAAAAGTTCTTGATGTCTTGAAGCTTCTTGTTCGCCCCATACAGCAAGTTTTCGATTTAGTTTTTCTTGATTAAATTCTCCCTCTTCCCTAGCATATTCCTCATTGGTTGGTTTTTCCCAACTATTCGTAGGACTTGTAAGACTAGAGATTGTAAAGTAAGATAAGCCAGCGGCAGCAACCAAGGCTAATGACAATCTAAGTTTAGACATAATTGAATGTTTTTTTGAAGTACAAAAGCTTTATCAAAAAGCGACTTCCATATAAATAAAATACAGTTTATGAGTTACACACCAATATCTAGTAATCACTCAAAAAAGTAAACATGCTTTCAAAAAAAATTAATAATCAGAAGGATTCCAACAAAAGCCCAAGACACAAATATCATCAATTTGATCATAGTCTTGTTTCCATTTTATCAAAACATCGAGCAAAATAAATTCTTGTTCTTCTAGAGGGTATTCATGAATTTTTAATAAAAAACTTAATAGTCTTTTATAGCCAAATTTCTTATTTCTTGTTCCTCCGAACTGGTCTTGAAACCCATCACTAAATAGATAGAGTTTATCATCCTCTTTTAACTCAAATTGTTGAGTAGTAAAAGGAGTCATTTTCTGATATCGTCCAATGGGTTGGCGATCTCCTTTGAACTGTAAGATTTCTTGATTTCTAATGACAATTAAAGGATTATATGCTCCTGCAAAGCATAATGAATTGTTTTCTATCTTAATTAATGAGATATCCATTCCATCCATCATATCCGAAGAGTTTTCATCAAACTTTCGAATCATCAAGTCTCGAGCTTTATCCAGTATTTCAGCAGGTTGTCTTAATTCAAACTCTTGAATGCATCGATCCAAAATAGAGTTGCACAAAACACTCATCATAGCTCCAGGCACACCATGTCCTGTACAATCAGCAACTGCCAAAAAGATAGTATTTTCCACACTTCTAAACCAATAAAAATCTCCAGACACAATATCTTTAGGCTTAAACAATACAAAGGTATCTCCCAAATTTTCTTTGAGTTTTTGAAGAGAAGGAAGAAAAGCTGTCTGAATATGTTTAGAATAACTGATACTACTCTGTACATTAATATGCATTTCTTCAATAACCTGCTTCTGCTGAACAATTAAATCATTTTTATATTCATAAATTTTACGAAGTTGCCCTCTTTGATATTGTTCCTGTTGATTAATGTATTTTTGATAGAAATTAGAAGCAGCTTCCCAATCTTTTTTCTCTCTGTTTAGCTCTGCCAAAAGGCGATAAAGCTTAATCTCTTTATTTTTACTTTTGTATTTTTTAGAAATCATCAAAGCATCTTTGAGTAGCTGCTCTGCTTTGTCAAGTTCTCCTAATCGAATCAATACCTCTACAAGCTTTATAGAACTTGTGACACTTGCATCCTCCAAACCAGCAGAAATGCGTAAATCTAAACTTGTTTGTAGTAGTTCTTTAGCTTTTGTAAGATCATCTTTCAAAAAATAATATCGACCAAGATCACAATAAGCTTTGCTTTTTTGAGCTTTGGTCAAACCTTTTAATTCAAGTGATAAATCGATGTATTTCTTACTCAATTCAAGTTCTCCAGTCGATAAATAAAGATTTCCCAAGCCAGTATAAGCCCTAAAATACGTTTTATTATGATTTAGAATACTTGAAAGTTCAATGGTTTTGTTGTAGAAATCCTCTGCAGATTTATAATCTTTGATAAAAACACTAATTTCTGCCAATTGATAATTAGAGTAGCTTTTATAGACTCCAAAAATACTATCAATTGGAATCAAGTCTTGTCCTTGTATGAGCAACCGAACTGCTTTATCCAACTTTCCAACACTCCTATTATTTGCACCTAAGATAAAATAAGAAACTCCTAACAAAGTATTTTCTTGATGCTCTTGAAATGCTTTTGCAGCAATACAACCTGCTTCTTCTACCCTATCAAATTCAGATCGTAAATAAGAAGATAAAGAAATAACAAGATTCTTGAGTCCCCAAGCCAATGGATATTCTGATGCTCTTTTTTCAATCTCTTGAACAACGTATTCTCCCAAGTCTTTGATTAGTTTCGTTTGGTTTGCAGGAGCAATATCTACATACCATGCCACTAATTTGATAAGTGCTTTAGGTGTTTTTTTTAGAGATAAGAGAATATCATTTGGAATTTGAATATCTTCTAATTTTGATAACATAGGTTAGACTGTGTTTTTTATAGAGTACCTTTACTAACAAAATAGTTTTGGTACATAAACATTTTTTGCTGCAAAAAGTTTTATTTTCACAAATCATTTAATCTGTGGAAAATCATTACTAATGGAATATTTTTTTGAACACAAAAGAGGATATATCGCAATTGATGAAGAAAACCTATACCTCACAAAAGATAAAGATTGGGAAGAAACTCATTATCTAACAGAAAAAAAGACAAAAACACACAATCCAAAAACTTGGAAATCAATTCTTAAAGATATTATCATCGAAAGCATCGTTGTGTTTGTTATTATTTTTGTAGTAAAACAACAGTTTAGTTCAGTAGAAGTAAGTGAATATATTTATTTATTAGTGTTAGGAGTTATTGTTCACCTCATAATGGGAATAATAGAAATGCTTTTTAAATTTCCTACCTTCAAAATTCCTCTCCACAAAACACAAAAGATTCAAAATCAAAATGAAGTTGATATAGAAATCCATTTTGAAAATAAAAATGGAAAGATTGAATTTATTCTGATTCAAAAAATGGAAATGAGAGATATTAAAATGATCAAAAGTCTGGTTGAAAAATAAAATTGGAGTTATCAAAAATGCTTTTCATTAGAATAAGTTTTGCTTTCACAACTCACTAAACCCTATACAAAAGTCATTGCTGATGAACTATTTTTTCAAACATAAAAAAGGATATATAAATATCAATGATGATAATCTCTATTTCACAAAAAATGGGAATTGGTCAGAAGTTACCGATTTAACAGAAAAAACGAAAAAAACACATAACCTAAAGACTTGGAAATCCTTCTTCAAAGAGATGATATTCTATGTAATAGTGATACTAATTGCTAACCTTGTAATAGAAATACTCGATTTACAAGATTTTCATTTTATCACTTTTCTTACAGTCATAAAAAGTGCAGTCCTTTTAACATTTGGAATTGTAGAAATACTTTTCAAGTTCCCTACTTTCAAAATTCCTCTCCAAAAAATACAGAAAATTCAAGTTCAAGATGAAGCTGATATAAAAATCTATTTTGAAAATAAGGATGGAAAAATTGAAACTACTTTGATTCAAAAAATGGAAAAGAAAGGTATTAAAATGATCAAAAGTATTCTTTAAAATAAGTTCTCAATTTCTTAAAGGCTTTTTTTTTACTAAATTGAATCTATTCAAACATTTTTGATTATTTAATTTCAAACCCAAATCGTTTAATTTATGAAAAAAAACTACTCATTAATTGCTCTTGCAGTTTGCTTACTAAGTTTTAGCTCTGCTTTTGCACAGACATTTTGGACGGGACCAAAGATCACTTTCACAAAAGCTGATGATACTGACCATACTTTACCTGAAAATCAAGATTCTCTAACATCTAATGTGATCATCACAAGAAGAAGTAGTGGAGGTCCAATTTTCAATATTGCCAAAGGATCTGATCTTACAGGAACTGAATGGGCATTGGGTACTATTGAAGATGGTATCGAAAACCTTACCTTTAGTGCATGGGGTAATAACATAACTGGTGGATCTGCTGTATCGTCTGGAGACTTGGTACTTCACCTTATAGAAGATGATATTTATATTGATATTAAGTTTACTGCTTGGTCTTCAGGAAATGGTGATGGAGAAGGTGGTCCTGGTGGATTCTCTTATGAACGTTCTACCCCTGCTGCCAAAGAACCTGTTTTTTGGACTGGACCAAAAATTACGTTTACAAAAGCTGATAATGCTGATCATACATTAGCTGAAAATCAAGATTCGTTGACTCCTAAGGTAATTATCACAAGAGCGTCATCAGAAGGAATTTTTAACATTGCTCAAGAAAGTAGATATGATGGACAGTTTACAACTGATACATATCAAGCACCTAAAGGAACTGAATGGGCAAAAGGTACCATTGCTGATGGTGTAGAAAATCTTACTTTCAATACTTGGAAAGCAACAATAGGAGGAGCTCGTAACATTACATCACAAGGTAATATGGTACTTCACTTAGTAGAAGAGAATATCTATATTGATATTGAATTTACTGAATGGACACAAGGAGGTGGTGGTGGAGGATTCGCTTATGAGCGTTCTACTCCAACTGTAGTTACAAATACGGTAGAGACTGTACAAACAGTAACAACTGTATATCCAAACCCTGCAAATAATAGCATTCAAGTACTTGGAGCAAATAGTTCTGCAAACTATAGCATCTTAAATGTATTAGGAAATGAAGTAAGTAATGGATCTCTTGCTAATGGGAATCAGATTGATGTTCAAGCTTTAGCAACGGGGATTTATTTCTTGGTATTAGATAATGGAAACATTGTTAAATTCATCAAGGAATAATCTAAAATATAATATTTTTCAAAAGCCTTCAAGTTCATTCTTGAGGGCTTTTTTGCTCTATTAAAAAATAATTTTTAAGCAGGTTTTAAAAAAATCGTTAAATTAATAACAATACAAGAAAGATAAACTACTAAAACAACTACCAATGAAAAGAAAATATTTATTTACCTCACTCTATTTAGTGGGATTATTTAATTTTTGTTTCTCTCAAAATGCAGAAATCACTTCGTGGATGAGAAACGTAGATGGAGACTTGGCCAATTATGAATTTTATGATGGACCTCCAAACAATGGCAGTACTCCTGTACAATTAACCGATTCGTCAGATATCAAATCTGTTTGTTATAATGATAATGATGTATACATTAATGCAAATGGTTTAGCAAGTTATACAATGGGACCTTTTTTGATGAATCCAAATGAGCCATCTAACCAGAATTATACTATTAAATTTACTAGAACACCTTTTGAAGAGACTGGTACAAAAACAGAAATTCCTTTGATGGGAGGAATTGGTTTTGCAATTAATGGAGTAATACTCTATGGATATGGAGATGCTAAATCTTATAGTAAAAAAGATGATGCTAATGTAAGTAATGGTGATGGAATATGGGATACAGATGCATGGATTGCAGAAGGAGAAACAATGGATGTGACAGGAGCTGGTCATGCAGATGATAGAGGATATTACCATTATCATGCAACACCTATAGCCCTTTATTCAGACCCAAGCGTAGAGCACTCTCCAATTATTGGTTATGCTTTGGACGGATTTCCTATTTATGGTCCTTTTGGGTATTCATCTGCTCAAGATCCTAACAGTTCTATTACTAGAATGCAAAGTGGATATGAATTAAGAAATATTACTGAAAGAAGAACATTACCAGATGGATCTGAGTCAAGACCTCCAGGACCAAATATTTCTACTACCTTTCCTTTAGGTACCTATATTCAAGATTATGAATACACGAACAATGGAGACCTTGATCAATACAATGGAAGATTTTGTGTCACTCCTGAATATCCAGATGGTACATATGCATATTTCTTATCTACAGACAATGCAGGACAACCTGCTTTCCCTTATATTTTGGCAGGAGAATACTATGGAGTAGTTTCTCAGAACGATATAGCATCAGTTGGAAAATCAACTACACCAAGTGGTTTAGACTGTTATACAGGAGGAACTATAACAGGTGTAAAAGATGAAATAGTAGCAAATATCAATATATTCCCTAACCCTGCAACAGATAAGGTTATTGTGAATACTCAAGATGTTGCAGACTTGATCAGTATTATTGACATTAATGGAAAAACTATTGAGTTTCACACTCCAAGTACAACATCTACAGAGATTAATACTTCTGTATATTCTCAAGGTTTATACTTTGTGAAAATCGAAGTAGGTACTCAATCTAAAACAATCTCTCTTCAAATAGTGAAATAAGCAAGTGTTAACATAACACATCAAACACTAATTATCTGAGGATTAATACTCATTTATAAAAAGAACTAATAAATATTATTTATTAGTTCTTTTTACATTAAATACCCAATGTGATATGCTTCAAAAAACTCTTTTTTTCATTCTTTGTGTTATCAATGTACACTGTTTTGCACAAAGTAATGATGCTGACTCTTTGTCTCTCAAGATAGAAAACACCCCCCAAAACATTCAAATAGATCAGTTAAAAGCATACTTGGGAAAGTTTACTCTTAATTATGAAAATAATGAATCTATTCAACTTCAAGAATACAAACTAGTAGATTGGAAAAATCAAACTACACTTCATCTTAATAAGCTATCTTTACAAAACTTAAAGTTTATCTCTTTTCTTGTTGGGGTAGATAGTAGTCAAACTCTTCAAGGAGTGATGGAAGGAGATCTAGACCCAATTAAAGGCATGTTTTGGACATGGCAAACTGGATACATCAACTTCAAGTTTGATTACTATAATGAACAGGAGACCAAAAAAAGCTTTCATATAGGAGGCTATCGAAAAATGCATAACTCAGTCTATAGAGTGACGATTGATATTCCACAAGGAAAGAAACTCAAAGGTTTATCTTTTGATGTTCAAGCTTTTTTGGAGTTTGTTAAATCCAAAAACATAACCTCAATAATGTCACCAGGAGAAAAAGCTGTATTGATTTCTCAACATTATAATTACTTTATAAATCCAATATGGAATGAAGCTACGCATTAGTATTTTGTTGTTGATTCTATCTTTGGTGTTAATGTCACTAGATAAGGTTTCTAAGAATACTGTCACTTTTGAGTACCCCAAAGACTGGCCCAAGCCTACTTATACTTTTAAAAACAATCCTCTAACTGAGGAAGGGATAATGCTGGGAAGAAAACTATTCTATGATCCCAAATTGAGCAAAGATGGTATGATTTCTTGTGCATCTTGTCACCTTTCGTTTACTAGTTTCACACATGTAGATCATAAATTAAGTCATGGAGTCAAAGATCGTATTGGAAGAAGAAATACTGGAGCATTGATCAATTTAGCTTGGCAAAAAGACTTTATGTGGGATGGATCGATTAATCACTTAGATTTTCAACCTTTAGCACCTTTGACTAGTGAAGTAGAAATGGGAGGAAACCTTGACAACATCCAAAAATATTTGAGTTCAGATGATACTTATAAATCACTTTTTTTTAATGCTTTTGGGGATAGTATCGCAAATACGCCCAACATGCTCAAAGCATTCTCACAATTCATGTTACAATTCAACTCTTTTAACTCGAAATATGATAAAGTAAAACGTGGGGAAATGTCATTTTCAGAGTCTGAAATCAAGGGGTATCAACTATTTCAAACGCATTGCAACTCTTGCCATACAGAGCCACTTTTCACAAATAATCAATTTATGAATAATGGATTAACTGTGGACACTACCTTACAAGACATGGGACGAATAAAAGTTACGGGACTTAAAAGTGATTCTTTAAAATTTAAAGTACCTACACTAAGAAATATAGAAGTTACATACCCTTATATGCATGATGGAAGGTTTAAAAACTTACCAATGGTGCTTCTTCATTACAGTCAAGAAAAACATCAAACGTTTAATATTGCGAAAGAATTGAAAGAACCTATTGTGATGACAGAGGGAGAAAAACGATCATTGATTCACTTCTTAAAAACACTGACAGATAAAGAATTTCTTTATAACCAAGACTTATCGTTTCCAAGAAATTAGCTAAAGGAAGGAATTTAAGAGTTGTCGGAATCTTTATTTATGACTAAAAATCAACATCTCCCAAAAAGACTTGGCGATTCATTTGTTTACCTACACTTACATCAAGCAATTGTTCCAAATAAGTTTTCACTTGATGAAAAAGCACTCCCATTTGTTGATCAACCATTTTTACAACTTCTGAGACAGGCATTGAAATCGGAATAACATTTCCATGTTTATAATAAATCGTCTGATTATCCGAAACACCGTAGCTTCCTACTGTTGCCATAAAATTCAGTTTACGAACCACTTTCTTTACCTCATCTAGGTGTAATGTGTTCACAACTCCACTCAACTCACTAAAGGTTTGTAAGATGGAAAAATCTGGAAATTTATTAGGTAAAAAGTACAATTGAAAATCTAAATGTGTATGATATTCTGTAAGTACAGGAAGTCTCACCACCAAAATATGAAAAGGAGTTGTATGATTAGGAGCAATCAGTTCTGCTTGAAAACCAACTCTCTGAAAATACTGAAAAAATTCTTGTAATACTTGGTGTGAATAATCCATAGGCACAAAAAAAGAGTGCTTTCACACTCTTCTCATTTATTATAATTTTGCTTGAATTTGCTTAGCAATCTCTTCCATTCTACTAGCCTCAATTTTCAACTTTGGCTTTGCAAAGTTCATATCCTCTACTCCATTAATTGGAATCAGATGAATATGTGTATGAGGGACTTCTAAACCTACAACTGATACACCTACCTTTGTACAAGGAATAGCTGAACCCAATGCTTTCGCCACCTTTTTAGCAAATAATTGAAGTCCAATATACAATTCATCCTCCATATCAAAGATATAATCTACCTCTTGCTTTGGAATGACTAATACATGACCTTCTGCTAGTGGAAAAGCATCTAAGAAAGCTAAATAATTATCATCTTCAGCAATCTTGTGTGCTGGAATCTCTCCATTTACAATTTTTGTAAAAATACTTGCCATCTTTATACTTATTTATGAGTAAGTAATGTCTAAAATTTCTACCTCAATTTGTCCAGCAGGTACTTTTATCTTCACGATATCACCAATCTTATTTCCCAATAAACCTTTTCCAATTGGAGAAGAAACAGAAATTTTCTTTTGAGCAGTATTTGCTTCCTCCTCTGCTACCAATGTATAAGACATTTCCATATTTGCCTTTAAGTTCTTAATCTTAACAGTAGACAAAATAGAAACTTTTGAAGTATCTAGCTTAGATTCATCAATTACACGTCCTTGAGCTACTGAGTTTTCAAGTTCAGAAATTCTCATTTCTAATAAACCTTGTGCATCTTTTGCTGCATCATACTCAGCATTTTCACTCAAATCACCTTTATCTCTCGCCTCTGCAATTTGTTGAGCAATGTCTCTACGACCTCTTGTTTTTAAATCGTGTAATTCTGCTTTTAATCTATCAAGTCCTTCTTGTGTATAATATGCCATAATAAAATCGCGTTCAAATTTCGAATAAAAAAAACGGTTCACATAGTAGGTGAGCCGTTATTGTTAATAACAAAAATAAGTATTTTTTTAGGGAAAAGCAATCACTAAAAAACGTCATTGATCTTCTCTGCCAAAACCTTACTGATCTTTTCATAAGATTCAAAAGTCCAACCTCCTACATGAGGACTAAGCAATACATTATCATAACTACTTAGTTTATCAATCTTTGCTCGTTCACTTGGATTTAATTGGTCAAACTTTTCATTTTCCAGAACATCTAGTCCTGCTCCTAGTATCTGTCCTTCTTCTAGCATTTTGAGAACACTGTCCAACATACATACTTTCCCTCGTGCTGTGTTTAATAACCAAAAAGGATGATGAAATTGTTTGAAGAATGCAGAATTTATCCAATGATTTGTTTCTTCTGTTAATGGAATATGAAGACTAACTACATCACACTTTTCAAATAACTCTTCTAGACTTGCTTCTCTTGCAAATTCATCAGAATAGTTTGTTTTGTATTTATCATAAGCCAATACTTCACACCCCATAGGTTTTACCCTTTGGGCAAATGCTCTCCCCATATTTCCATAGCCTATAATACCAACTGTACGAGCAGAAAGTTCATAACCTCTATTTCCTTCTCGATCCCATATTCCTTTTTTGATTTGTATACTACCCTTCTTCAAATTATTTAGGAGTAGTAATAACATTGCTAGTGTGTGCTCTCCTACTGCATCACGATTCCCTTCTGGAGCATTAAAAAGTTGAATTTTTCTGCGTTCTACTTCTTCCAAATCTATTTGGTCTAAACCTGCTCCAGCTCTCGCAATAAATTTTAATTTCTTGGCTTGTTGAAAAAAGTGCTTATCAAAACTTAATTTGCTACGCACAACAATCCCTTCATATTCTTCGATGATTTCCAGAACTTCATCTTTGGTAATTGTAGGTACATAATTCACTTCATGTCCTTGTTTCTCTAATAAAGGCAAAATGCACTCATGCATTTCATCAACAATCAAAACTTTCATACTACAAGATTAATAGATAAGCAACCAAGAAATAAACACCAATTCCCAACAAATCGTTGGCAGTCGTAATAAATGGACCAGAAGCCAATGCTGGATTTACATTCAATTTATCTAAAATAATGGGGGTTAATGTTCCTGTAAGTGATGCCAAAATCACCACAGAAAATAAAGCAATGGCAACTGCAAAAGCCAATGAAATTTCTACAAAAAAGAAATTAAAACAAAAGACCATTCCTCCTATCACCAATCCATTTAGAATGGCTACAAAGAGAGATTTCATAGTCCTTGACAAAAGGTCATTGGGCATGATGGAATCATTTGCCAAACTTTGTATAATAATCGTTGAAGACTGAATCCCTACATTTCCTCCAGTAGCTGTAATTAATGGAATAAAAAATGCCATGGCAGGAACCACTCTAATTGCTCCTTCAAATAAACCAATCAATTGAGCACCCAAAATCCCTCCTAACATTCCTACAATCAACCAAGGCAAACGAGCTCTTGTCAATGTCCAGACTGTATCAGAATCATCCACATCTTCTGAAATACCAGACATGGCTTGTTGATCTAGTTCAGCCTGCTCTGTAATAACATCAACAATATCATCAATGGTAATACGTCCAATCAACTTCTTCTTCATATTGACTACAGGAACGGCTACCAAATCATATTTACTCATTAGCTTTGCCACTTCTTCTTCTTCCATAAAGGCATCAACATGAATAACATCCTCCATCAAATCAGAAATAATACTATCATCAGGAGCAAGAATCAATCTTTTTAGGGAAATTCTTCCCACAAGGTGTTGTTGTTCATCTACCACATAAACAGAAAAAACTTTTTCTACCTTTTCCTTCTGCCTTCTGATTTCTTCAATACATTGTAAAGTAGTCCAATTGAATTGAGCAATGATAAATTCTTTTTCCATCAATCCTCCTGCAGTATCTTCATCATACTTCAAGAGATCAAGGATATAACCTGCCTTTTCCTCATCAAGCAATGGCAAAACTTTTTCTCGTACCTGCCTAGCTTGTTCATTCAGAATATCTGTGGCATTATCAGAATCAATATGATTGATATAATGAGCAAGTTCTTTGGGGGTAAAATGTGTTAAAAACTTAGAACGAACATCTACTTCAAGCTCTTCAAGAATTTCTGCACTCACCTCTACATCCAGCAAATCAATCACATATTTTGATTCTGCTGTATCTAGCTCATACAATATTTTATTAATATCAATGGGATGAAGACCTTCTAAAGAATCTTTGATAAAACCTTCATTCTTCTCTTCAATCCCTCGCTCTATTGCCTCAAGAAAGTATTTATTTAGTTCCGCTTGTTTCATCTTGAACTTTATTTGTCAAAGAAATAAAATCATCTACCGATAGTTGTTCTGCTCTTAGATTTAGCATCTCTTCCGCATCTGTGAATTCCTTGGGTAATCCCAAAGGTTTCAGAGCATTTCTCAACGTTTTCCTTCGGTTATTGAACCCCTGTTTTACCAATCGCTTGAATAATTTAGGATCACATCCCAAATCTGTACGATCATTTCTTACCAAGCGAATAACAGCTGATTTTACTTTGGGAGGTGGATTGAAAACGTGTTCGTGTACTGTAAATAAATATTCAATGTCATAATAAGCTTGAAGCAGTACACTCAAAATTCCATAGGTTTTATTACCATGTTTTGAAGCAATACGCTCTGCCACTTCTTTCTGGATCATTCCCACACAAACAGGAATTTTATCTTTGTTTTCCAGTACTTTGAAATAAATCTGAGAAGAAATATTGTAAGGAAAGTTTCCAATGACATAAAACTCCTCTTCAAAATGATTATCAAAGTTCATCTTCAAAAAATCGCCTTCAATAATACGAGGAGATAATGTGGGATAATTAACTCTAAGGTATTCTACTGACTCGGTGTCAATCTCAGCAACATAAGTTTCATAAGCTGATTTTTCTAACAAGTATTTTGTTAAAACACCCATACCTGGTCCTACCTCAAGTACTTTAGTTTGTTTGTCTTTTGGAATCAAGGCATCTACAATGTCTTGTGCTATCCCTTCATCATTTAAGAAATGTTGTCCTAAATGTTTTTTCGCTTTAACTTTCTTCATAACTTCATTGCAGATTTTTACCCAAAGACTATTTCCAGTACAAAAGTATTAATAATGGAACAAAAACTTATCATCAATGCACAAGATGTTCAGACAAAAACTACCATTTTCTTGTTTGACACTGTTAATCAATTCAAAAATCTAGGAGAAGAGACACAAAATTATCTTCAATCAAAGTTGGATAAAAAGGAACATTTCATTGTGTTTGATAATTGGAATGTACTTTCTATTTATGTTTTTATTGATACTACTGAAAAAACAAGACATTCAGGTTACTTGAGTGTGCAAGAAATCAAAAAGCAACAAATTGATGATGTATCAATTGTAGATTATAGCCAAGGAGAACAAGGAATATTACCATTTATGGAAGGCTTTTTATTAAGTCTTTATTCTTTTGACAAATACAAGTCAAAAGCAAATGATAGTTCTTTAGACATCTATCTAACTACTCAAAAAGAACAAGCAATCCAAGAAATTGAAAATACAGTAGAAGCTGTTTGTATTGCAAGAGACTTGGTCAATGAACCTTCAAATACATTGACTGCTGAACAATTAAGCCATGAAATAGAAGCTTTAAGCATTAGTCATAAATTCAATGCTGAAATCTTAACATTAAGCCAAATTCAAAGCTTAAAAATGGGTGGTTTATTGAGTGTAAACCAAGGAAGTAGTCTTCCTCCTACTTTTAATATCCTAGAACATAAGCCAGAAAACCCTCAAAATTCACAACCTATTATATTGGTTGGTAAAGGAGTAGTATATGATACTGGAGGATTGAGTTTGAAGCCTACACCACAATCCATGGATATTATGAAATGTGATATGGGAGGTGCGGCAGCAGTTGTTGGTGCTTTTTGTGCGATTGCCAAGAATAATTTACCCTTACACATCATAGGTCTTATCCCTGCTACTGATAACCATATCTCAAACACTTCTTATGCCCCAGGTGATGTAATTACAATGTTTGACCAAACCACTGTTGAAGTGATGAACACTGATGCAGAAGGTCGCCTTATCTTAGCAGATGCCCTAAGTTTTGCTAAAAAATATAATCCTGAATTAGTAATTGATCTTGCTACACTAACAGGTTCAGCTCTGCATGCAATTGGTCATGAAGGAATTGTATATATGGGTACAACAAATAAAGAAACCAAACAAGCTTTGGAAGAAAGTGGGAATAATACACATGAGCGTTTGGTTGAATTTCCTTTGTGGGAAGAATATTCAAAACAGCTTAAATCACCAATTGCTGATCTTAAAAATATTGGAGGACCAAGTGCTGGAGCAATCACAGCAGGAAAATTCTTAGAACATTTTACTTCTTATGATTGGTTGCACTTAGATATTGCTGGCCCTGCCTTTCTAGGAGGAGCTGATAGTTATAGAAGTCAAGGAGGAACAGGTGTAGGTGTTCGTTTACTTTATGATTTTCTAAAAACAAAAGCAGAAAATAATTAACTTGCCAAAAATTTAAGATATGGAGAAAGAAAAAAGAGAAGCTCGTTTTGTGCCTGTACTTGGTATTTCGATTGGAGATATGAACGGAATTGGCTTAGAGGTAATCATGAAAACTTTTGCTGATACTCGTATTTTGCGTCAGTGTACTCCTGTTATTTATGGTTCAAGCAAGATCATTGGTCAATACAAGAAAAGCCTAAAAAACACAAAATTCAACTACAACATCATTGAGAAAGCAGAAAATGCTCAATCTCGTAAAATAAACTTGGTTCAATGTGTTGGAGATGATGTAGAAGTGAGCTTAGGAAAAGTGACTAATGAAGGTGGAAATGTAGCTTTTGCTTCCCTAAAAGTAGCAACACAAGATTTGTGCACAGGAAAAGTACATGCTCTTGTCACTGCTCCTATCAACAAAAAGAACATTCAAAATGATGAGTTTCAATTTCCTGGACACACAGAATACCTTACTGAACAGTCTGGAGAAAGAGATAGCTTGATGCTTTTGATCTGTGATGAATTACGTATTGGTGTCATTACAGGACATATTCCTGTAGGACGCATTGCTCAAAGCATCACTCCTACCAAAATCAAAAACAAAGTAAATATTTTGAACCAATCTCTTAAAAATGATTTTGGAATTGAACGTCCAAAAATTGCCGTTTTAGGATTAAATCCTCATGCAGGAGACAATGGTTTATTGGGTCAAGAAGAAGAAGAAATCATCAAACCAGCCATTCAAGAATTGAAGGAAAATGGAACTTTGGTTTTTGGTCCTTATTCTGCGGATGGTTTCTTTGGTTCATTTGAATTCAAGAAGTTTGATGCTGTATTAGCAATGTATCACGATCAAGGATTAATTCCTTTCAAAACAATTGCCTTTGAAAAAGGAGTTAACTTCACAGCAGGTTTGCCTGTTATCAGAACATCTCCAGATCATGGTACAGCTTATGATATTGCAGGAAAAGATATTGCAAGTCCAGAATCTTTCAGAGAAGCAGTTTATAAAGCTTGTGACATTGCTCAGCAAAAAAACCGAAAATAATTTAACTTCTAGAAAGAAGAAGTTTTGATATATTGTAAAAATAAATTAATTTTGTCGCCTTGAAAATAGGCGATTACCATATACAAGTGTGAAAAAGCTAAGCGAATTTGATGTAAACTTATTTAGTTTACAAAACAAAGTGTACGAGTTTGATTATCAAATCAAAGACTCCTTCTTTGAAGCCTTTGAGTTTTCAATAATTGATAATGGTAATTTTAGTGTAAAGGCAACATTAGATCGTTCTGAGCGACTTATAGAAGCTGAATTTGAAATTAAAGGTACTGTGATGCTTGAGTGTGACAAAAGCCTCAAACCTTTCAAATTTGAAATTGCTGAGAGTCAAAAAATGATTTATAAGTTTACACAGGAGTATGAAGATGTAAGTGAAACATTGATCCATTTACCTTTTGATCACCAACAACTAAACCTTGCACAACCTATTTATGAATTTATTAGCATGGCAATCCCTATGCGAAAGATTCATCCAGATTTAGTAATAGAAGAAATGGACGACTTTGATGATGAAGAAGACATTTCTTTTGTATATAGCTCACTTGATGAGGAAGATGAACTAGAGACTCCAGAAGAGGAAGAAACAACCGAAGATGGAGAAGAAATAACAGATCCTCGCTGGGAAGCACTTAAAAAGTTGAAATAAAACATTTAAATCCAATAGTAAAATGGCACATCCTAAACGAAAGATTTCGAAAACTAGAAGAGATAAGAGAAGAACTCACTACAAAGCAAGCAGCCCACAAATTGCTACTTGCCCAACTACAGGTGAACAACACTTATACCACAGAGCTTTTTGGCACGAGGGTAAATTGTACTACAAAGGACAAGTAGTGATCGAAAAAGAAGTATTGGCTTAATTATCAAACCAATACATATAAATTGTTTACTTTTTGACAAGGTAGATAATAGCAAGTACCATGAATTTATTTTGCAAAAATGTAAATTCATGGTATTTTTGCATCTGACCTTTTTTTAATTTAATCATTTTCAGATGAGAATTGCTTTAGACGCTATGGGCGGTGATTATGCACCACGCTCAATTATAGAGGGAGCCTTATTGGCTACCGCTGAGTTACCAGAAGGTGCAAAAATCATCCTTGTAGGACAGGAGGATGTAATTAAGCAACATTTACAAGACTTAAACGGAGAAAGCAATACAGCTATACAAATTGTAAATGCTCCATCGGTAATTGAAATGGCAGAACACCCAACAAAAGCCATTTCCCAAAAACAAGACTCAAGTATTGTGATTGGCTATTCGTTACTTAAAGCAGGTAAAGTAGATGCTTTTTGTAGTGCAGGGAATACAGGGGCAATGTTAGTGGGTGCAATGTTTACGATCAAAGCAATAGAAGGTGTAGCAAGACCAGGTATTGCGGGTTTCTTCCCAAAAGAACATGGACGTTATGGAATCGTACTTGATGTGGGAGCAAATGCAGATTGTAAACCAGAAGTTCTAAATCAATTTGCAGAACTAGGTTCTGTATACTATAAGCATATTTTTAATATAGAAAACCCAAAAGTTGGTCTTTTGAACCTTGGAGAAGAAGAGTCAAAAGGAAATAGCTTAACAAAAGAGGCTCACGGCTTGTTGAAAGCAAACGAAAGCATCAACTTTGTTGGAAATATAGAAGGTCGTGACCTATTTGATGATTCTGCAGATGTTGTAGTTTGTGATGGATTTACAGGGAATGTAATCCTAAAAATGGGAGAAACTTTCTATGGACTCTTGGAAAAGAGAGGCTTTACAGATAACTTTATTGACATGTTCAATTATGCTAGTGTAGGAGGAAGTCCTATATTGGGTGTAAACGGAAACGTAATCATTGGACATGGGGTTTCTTCACCAGAAGCAATCAAAAATATGATGGGATTAGCAACTCAGACAATCCAATCTAATATTTCAGAAAAAATTAAAAGCTTTTACAAGTAAGACTTATGAGTAAGATAAGAGCTGCAATTACAGGTGTTCAGGGATATGTTCCTGAATATGTGCTTACCAATCAAGAATTGGAAAAAATGATTGATACAAATGATGAGTGGATCACTACTCGTACAGGTATCAAAGAAAGAAGAATCTTAAAAGGCGAAGGTCTAGGTACTTCTTATATGGCTGAAAAAGCTATTTTGGGTTTGCTTGAAAAAACAGACACAAAAGCTGAGGAAATCGATTTGATTATCGTAGCGACTATCACTCCAGATTTTCCTTATCCAGCAACAGCTACTGTAGTGGCTGATATGGTAGGAGCAAAAAAAGCTTTTGCTTATGACATTAATGCTGCTTGTTCTGGCTTCTTATATGCATTAACAACAGGCTCTCAGTTTATTGAGACTGGGAAATACAAAAAGGTAGTAGTAGTAGGAGCAGATAAAATGTCTTCTATTGTAAACTATGAAGATCGTACTACTTGCATCTTATTTGGTGATGGTGCTTCTGCTGTAATGCTTGAGCCTAATGCTGAAGGATACGGAGTAATTGACAGTGTTTTGGAGTCTGATGGCTCTGGACAACCTTATTTATTCCAGAAAGCGGGTGGTAGTAGATATCCTTCTACAATTGATACTGTAACAAACAAAGAGCATTCATTGCATCAAGAAGGTTCTACAGTATTTAAGTTTGCTGTGACAAATATGGCAAATGTAGCGGCTAACATCATGGAAAGAAATGATCTAAAAGGTGAAGATGTTGCATGGTTAGTACCACATCAAGCAAATAAGCGTATTATTGACGCAACGGCTAGGCGTATGGAGGTTTCTGAAGATAAGGTAATGTTGAATATTCAGAAATATGGAAATACTACAGCGGCAACAATTCCATTATGTTTATGGGATTATGAAAAGCAATTAAAAAAAGGAGACAATCTTGTATTAGCAGCTTTTGGAGCTGGTTTTACTTGGGGAGCTACTTATGTTAAATGGGCTTACGACCCAAAATAAAATAACAAAGGGAAGTCTTATTCGTTAAGATTTCCTTTTTGTGTTTTCTGAACAATTTATTATTAACTAACGACATGGCAAACACTTCAGACTTCAAAAATGGGATGTGTCTAGAAATCAACAATGACTTAATGTTAATTGTAGAGTTTCAACACGTTAAACCCGGAAAAGGTCCTGCTTTTGTTCGTACGAAATTAAAAAGCATAAAAACAGGGAAAGTTATTGATAAAACTTTCAACTCTGGTGTAAAGGTTACAACTGCTCGTATCGAAAGAAGAGCCCACCAATTCCTTTATAAGGATGATATGGGATACCACTTCATGGATACAAGTAACTATGAGCAAATTTCTTTGGAAGAAGGTCTTATTAATGCCCCTACTCTATTGAAAGATGGACAAGAGGTTGAGATTCTTTTCCATGCTGAGCAAGAACTTGCTCTTAGCTGCGAACTACCTCCATTTGTGATTTTACAGGTTACTTACACAGAACCAGGAATCAAAGGAGATACAGCAACTAATGCAACAAAACCTGCAACTTTAGAAACTGGTGCCGAAATTCAAGTACCTTTATTTGTAGATATTGACACAGTAATCAAAGTAGACACAAGAGATCATTCATACAACGAACGAGTAAAATAAATTTACCTATGAAAACAAAAGACATCATTGAGTTAATTGACTTCATCTCAAAGTCGGAATTAAGCGAAATTAAATTAGAGACAGAAGATATCAAAATCTCTGTAAAGAGAGATAGCCAAGTAGAAACAAGATTTGTAGAAGCTCCTGTAGTAGCTACAACTCCTGTAGCTCCTGTAGCTCCAGTGACAGCACCTCCTGCTGTAACAGCACCTACAACTCCTGCTGCTACTGAGACTACTGCACCAGCTGCTGAAACTGCTTCTGCAAACCAAATCACTATTAAGTCTGAAATGATTGGTACTTTCTACAGAAAGGCTAATCCAGAGAGTCCTAACTTTGTAGAAGTTGGTGATGAAATCAAAGAAGGTGACACTTTATGTGTAATCGAAGCTATGAAGCTTTTCAACGAAATCGAATCAGAAGTAAAAGGACGTATTGTTAAGATATTAGTAGAAGATTCTACTCCAGTAGAATTTGACCAACCATTATTCATTGTTGAACCTATCTAAGAAAAGTCTATGTTCAAGAAAATATTAATTGCCAACAGAGGAGAAATCGCAATGCGTGTAATCCGTGCTTGTAAAGAGCTAGGAATTAAGACAGTTGCTGTTTATTCTACTGCTGACAAAGATAGCTTACACGTAAAATTTGCTGATGAGGCTGTATGCGTGGGACCTCCATTGAGCAAAAACTCTTACTTAAATATTGCAAGAATCATATCTGCTGCAGAAATCACAAATGCTGATGCTGTACATCCAGGATATGGTTTCTTGTCTGAGAATGCAGAATTCTCTCAAGTATGTCATGACCATGGTATCAAATTTATTGGTGCTTCTGCTGATATGATTGATGGTATGGGTGATAAAGCGACTGCCAAAGCAACTATGAAAGAGGCAGGCGTTCCTACTATTCCAGGTTCTCAAGGTATCCTTGATACTGTAGAAGAAGGAATGGCTTTAGCCAAAGAGATCAAATACCCTGTTATCCTTAAAGCAACTGCTGGTGGTGGTGGTAAAGGTATGCGTCTTATCTGGAAAGAGGAAGAATTTGAGCAAGCTTGGAATTCTTGTCGTCAAGAAGCTGAAGCTGCATTCAATAATGGGGACTTATACTTAGAGAAATTTATTGAAGAGCCTCGTCACATTGAGATTCAATTAGTGGCTGATGGACATGGTAATGTTTCTCACTACTCTGAAAGAGATTGTTCTATTCAAAGAAGACACCAAAAATTGGTAGAAGAGACTCCTTCTCCAGTTGTTGATCAAGCTCTTCGTCAAAAAATGGGTGATGCTGCTAAGAAAGGTGCTAAAGCAATCAATTATGAAGGTGCTGGTACTGTAGAATTCTTGGTAGATAAGCATGGTGACTTCTACTTCATGGAAATGAATACTCGTATTCAAGTAGAGCATCCTATTACAGAAGAGGTTACTGATGTTGATTTGATTAAACAACAGATTCGTGCTGCTTTTGGTGAAGTTCTTCCAGAAGAAGATCATTTACCTAAACGTCACTCAATCGAATGTCGTATCAACGCAGAAAACCCTTCGAAAAACTTTATGCCTTCTCCAGGTAAAATCACTCACTTGCACTTACCAGGTGGACAAGGTGTTCGTGTAGATACTCATGTATATGCAGGTTACACTATTCCTCCTAACTACGATTCAATGATTGCGAAATTGATCGTTCGTGCTCCTTCTCGTGAGGAAGCATTGACTCGTATGCGTAGAGCATTGGAAGAGTTTGTAATTGAAGGAATCAGCACAACTATTCCTTTCCACATTAAGTTGATGGAAGATGAGCAGTTTAAGTCTGGAAACTTCACTACAGCATTTATGGATACTTTCGATTTAAGTGATCTATAAGATTGACTTATTGAAAAACAATATAGAAAAAGCCTCAAACAGTTTTGTTTGGGGCTTTTCATTTTTATATAAAAAAATTGACTTGCTTAATATGAATAGAAATAAAGCATTAATAATTATTAACATTCTATTTTGTGTAATTTTTATCTTTATAACAAATGGAAATATTAAACCATCAACTTGGCTGACTCTCATACTACCTACATTAGGTATATCATTACTTCTTATTTATAAAGCAAAAAATAGATACCTAAAACTATTATTACTACTACTTCTATCATGGTTTTGCATGATAGGGATATTTAGTACATTCAATTTTTTTAAAATGATATATAATGGAATCTTTTACACTGATAATACTAAAAACAATAATATTTCTTCTATAACTCTAACATTTCCTATCATATTCTTATATAGTTTACTATGCTTTTTGGTTCTAAAAAATGAAGCAAAAAACACTTTTCATTCATTTAAGAAATCAAATTAATGCTAAAATTTTAATCTATTTTCACATCAAAAAAGACTTACAGAATATAATGAACAATCTATTTCAAAATAACTTTAAATGATTGTCCATTAACTACAACAAAATATAATCCTTTAGGCAAATTTTTCAGACTTTGGAATTGCAACCAAAAACGTTACAAAAAGTTAAGTTACATTTTTGAGTTGCATTAATAATTGTTTTTCTTTTTCTTTAGGAGTCATATATCCAATGGCAGAGTGAAGACGATTATTGTTGTAAAAACCT
>JAAEPT010000065.1 GCA_024232295.1 Cytophagales bacterium | reverse complement strand
ATTACAGTCATACATTATTCAACGACCTACGTAATTTATTTGAAAGTATGTTATTCAATAGTTTGCCAGCATACAGTTTGATGAATATGGAATAACTTTAAAACAATGTCTTGAATATCTTTACAGTATTTGGGAGCATTTAGTGTTACAGCATTCTCTACGCAAAATATATTGTAAAGTTCCTTGCCAATTTATTTGTTACCTTCAATAAGTTGAAATACGATAACATAAAAGATAAGATGTCTCTTGAATTGTTTGCGGGATGATAGTTCAAAAGACACTGTATTCTTCACAAACAATAGATGAAATGCCTTTGTAGCCTTGCAAGCCCTCCATGTTGTCTTTAACCAATTTTCTTTTATTCCATTTCTCTTTTACAATATGTTGCTTATAAGAACATTGTATTTGATTCTTTTTCTTATAATTGCCGATTAGTTGATCAGCCTTCAACAAGTTTAAAGACGAGTTTCATCAAAAATTTAGGATTTTCCATTGATTGCTCTTTTTGCTACTTGATGTGGACGATTTCTGTCTGGTAAAACAATGTTGGCCCTTTTCTGCTTGAAATAGTTAGCAAAGAAATACAACAGGGGATCAAGGAAAGGATTGAGGGAATACAGAATAGTGCTAGTGTAGTTTCTTGCTCTTGAAAATTTCATAAATGAAGAAAATGCTCTTGGAAGAATGCATGTACAAAATATCACAGTGAGAGTTATTGAATAGAGAAGGACATATCTATCTGATTGTTGACGACTTCTTTGTGTTGCTTCATTGCCCATAATTTCACGCCGCTTAAACATCCTGTAGCAAATGATGGAGTAAGCCAGCAACAAAATGCAGGAAGCCATAATAGCAAGATGTGAAAGAATATAAATTTTGATGAAATGACGTATCAGCATAAAACCGATCGAGAAAAGCCAAAGAAAAACCAGGATGATTTTACAACGTAGTTTTGTGATGATTTGTTTTATTTTGAAAGGGAATATCAACGCTAATACGCGCAGTACAGCAATGAAAACAATATGACAGAGTGATGAAGCAACAGAAAAGATGATGGCAATATCGGAAGCAAGCTTAAGTTTATTGTATAATGTCCAATCAATCACAAGAAAAAGTTTGAGCAAATTGTTCATGCCTATATTAAACAGAACAATTGAAACAATGAGGTCAGCCACACAAAGACTTAATAGAATAATTCCAAATACAGAGTTCCTCTGCTTTTTATCATGGCATATGAAAAATAACTGCATGAAATTTGCAAAGAAACTAAGAGTGCCCATTGTTATGACTATGCTTGAAAGTATTGTAGGAAAGGTTGTTTGTTCGTTGCTAGCCATCTTTTAGTACTTTGATGATACTACATATCAACTTCCACCATTATTCCATAAAATTAGCTGATGTATCTTCATTCCCTTTTCAATTAAAAGTTGGCTGGAACTAGTTATGCAACTAAGTCTTTTGATATCCCTCTTTATCTCTCTCTCAATCTAGTAATAAATCTTTTCCATAATGCATGTCAGTAGATTATGCTCTGTGAATCAGCGGTACTTGTCCACTTCATGATGAAATATTTTGGTCTACAACGGCAAATTCATATCTTAGATTTAAGCAAAATCAAACCAATCTACTTTATCATGGTCAACCTTTATAGATACAATATTAGCAGTTCTATCCGTCGACCATCTATCATGTCAAGAAACACCTGCCTGATAAATCGATTCCGCTGTTTGCTTTGGTTGCTACCAACAGAGAATGTTTGATAAATATTGTATCTTCTAAAAATACCAAATTTGCCAGAAAGTTCTACTTTTGTTGACACAGCTGGATTGAAATCGCAGTGCTATCATTCTGTATACATTTTTAACTTCTAAGCTTCCTTGATATTGGTTTTGAAGTCACGTGGTAATAAGGAGCCTTGGCCAAGTCTCGTTTTTGGTGCAACGTGTATCTTGCAAAGCACATTCCTTGGTGCCCTGGTTTTTTTTACGTTCACGTGAAGCAAAGTCGGTTTATCTATCTTGTAGATAATTTATTTCTGCATAAAAGACTAAGGTCATAAAAGAAGAGCAATAGTTTCTTAGTTTCAAGCCTATAAATATGATTGCAATTAATTGTAAGAAATCTGTTTTTCTCAATATCAATAATCAATGCATGTAGATTGTAACCAAATTATTCTAGTTATTTGTATGTCAGACTATGCAATGCTGTTTAAAATCCCCTATTTTCAATGCTTTGAACTGAAATTCAACTTCCTTCTTGCAGATTCAATAAAATCAACTACTTCCAACATTCT
>JAAEPT010000064.1 GCA_024232295.1 Cytophagales bacterium | reverse complement strand
ATTTTGGCTGAAGGATTTACTTGATTGCTACCATGAATTACATATTATGACTCTGACAACGGAGATGTATCTCCTTACAATACGACTGGGCAAGAAATATGAAGTGCGATATCTTCAACAGAAATGATATTAAAATAATATAACTTAATAAAATATTATGGCAGAAACTAAACTAAATAACAGTCAAGTAAACTATGACGTACCAGTAAACAGTAGTGATATAAACTACGATACACCTATTAATAACAGTGACATCAATTATGATGTTCCTGTTGATAATAGCAATATAAACTACGATGTTCCAGTTAATAATAGTAATATTAATTACGATGTCCCTGTAAATAACAGTAACATTAATTATGATACACCAGTAAATAATAGTGACATAAACTATGATGTACAAGTGGCAGGTTCTGATGTAGATACATCTACTATGCAACAAGCAGACGAAAGTAATTTCGGGGTTTCTCAAAAAGCAACAGACCAAGATGTAGTAGATGGAACAGAAGATACAAAATTCATAACTGCAAAACAAGCTGCTGATAATTACTGAGGAACTACATCAAGAGTGTTTACAGATACTTTAACCTTTAATACTTCTCCATGATTTGAAGTATTCGCACACGGATTAAGTGTAACACCGAGAAAAGTAACTTTATTCTTGCCTTATATATACAATGACAACCAGAGAACAGTTTCTATTTGATACTATGGAACCGATGGTAATACATCTACAGTAAGAGGGACTTCTTTTGCTAATTCGTGACAAACAGATAATGGAACGGATGTATATTTAACAAGATTCGTTTGGAGCGACAGTCCATATGCTTCTGTAGACTACTATGTAGATAGTATAGATGCAACAAACATAACTTTAAACAGAGTAATAAATGGTAGCCCATGACAAACTCCAGATTCAGGAGAATTCATTATGGTAGTTGAAGGATAATTTGATTATTATCAGAATATCCGTATTATAAAAAGTAATTTAAGATATAAAGAAGTAATATGCCAATAAATCCAGTTACAGGTCTTGAAGAAGACAACGAAATAGAAACACAAACGGCAGTCGATCCTAATATCAAAGAAGCACCAAAATCAAACGATTTTGGTTTTTCTGATGATGAGATCGCGAGACTTAAAAAAATAAGAGACAAGGCTGGTTGAAACGAACAGCTTGTTAAAAAAATAAAAGAGGGGGGTTTTGAAGATCAATTTAGAGAAAGACTAAAAGCTGGAAAAAAAGAACCAGTTGATACTACAGAGCTTGATACTTCAGTAAAACCAGTTGATACATTGATTGAAGCACCTGATGTAACTCCAGTAAGAAAAGGAACAGGGATTGGCATAGTAGATGCTGAAATAGATAAATTAAGAGAGGAAAAAGAAACTAAAAGAAAAGAAACTATTGATCAATACAATATTGAAAGAGGTGTTTTTGAGGAAAAGAAGGCAGATTATAAAAACTTCGATCAAGTAAATTCTAAAATTGAATGAGTACTTGAAGATGTAAGGAATGCACAAGCTGAAACTTGAACAGATCTTACAGAAGAACAAATCCAACAAATAGCTATTAAAAATGGAGTAAGTGCTGAAGAAGTAAGAAATCCAAGGTCTATATTTGGGTCGCTAGAGTTATCAGAAGAAGGGAAAAAGGGTACTTGAGTTGCTTCTGCTGAAAGAAATATAGAAAAGCTAACTACAGACTTCGAGAGAAGAAAAGAAGACTTGGCTTTTCAATTAGAAGGACAAAAAGAGCAGTTAAATAATAGTATAGCTGACACAAGAAGGCAACTTGCCGAAAATGTTGCTTGGGCTACTGCTGCAGGTGCTTGGTCTGGGTGAATGAGAAGTTCATGATACGAAAGAGGTATCAATAATATAAAAGATGATTGAGAAAGAGTTATCTCAAGACTTCAAAAAGCGAAAGACAGATTAAATAGAGCTAACGAAGAAAATGTAAAAAGACTTACTGCTGATTATGAAATAGCACAAAAAGAAGCTAAAGATACTTTAGACAGACAAGTCGAAGGAATAAAGTTTGATACAGGGCTTAAATTAAATGGTCTTGAAGGCAAGTATTGAATAGGCAGTGAGGATTTATCAAAAGCATTAGAAACTATCTCAGAAGAGTTTTGAACAGCTTCTCTACAAGTTTTTGACAATTACTTATCAAGTGTTAAAAAAATAAACGACATAACAAATGATAATATAGAAAAACAAGAAAAGCTAAATGATCTTATTGAAAAGAAAATGAATAAGAAATATGATGATCTACTTGAAAACGATGGAATATTAATATCGAACACTAGTCTTTCTGAAGTAACTGATGGAATGAATAGAGGGGAATATACTCAAGAACATTATGATAAGATTAAAAAAATAATGACTGCATCTGTTACACAAACTCTTGCAAAAAGAGGAAACGTAGATGAGGGAAATATAGAAACAATTGCATCATTACTAGATAAGGGATTAACTCCAACTCAAGTAGTAGCTAAATTATGAGAGTTAGAAAAATTTAAAAAAGTTATAGACAAGGATTCAGACTTTACAAAACTAAACGAAGGTCAAATATTCAATAAAAAAACTGGAGAAGTAATAGATACCGAAACAGGAGAGTCTACTTTCAGAAAAGACGTATGAGAGATGGACTTTACAAAAAATTCTAATTTAATAAATAAATATCCTTGAGAAGCATCATTCAAAAATAACAATCCAGCAGGGATTACTTACTGAATAAGTGCAAATAGTGAAAAACTACTAGAAGATGAAGGGATAAACTTCACTTCATGAACTGCAAGACCTTCTGCAGAATGAGGAAACTATATAAGATTTGAAACTGTGTCAGATGGTATAAACGCACAAAAAACGTTATTATCAAAAGCATGAACTGATGATATATACTCAAGATTAAAACAATGGGTCGGAACAAGTGAATGAGATAATTATGCTACCCAATTAATGAAAGAGGCAGGATTAACTAAATGAGATAAGTTTTCTGAAATTTCAGATGGACAACTAGATACTCTAGTATCTGTTCAAATGAGAAAAGAAAGTCCAAATTTCTATAAAGAACTAGTAAATCAGTCTTCTCCTAGGCAAAAGAAAGCACCTCGAAGCTTTGATGAAAACATAGAATTATTTAACTATGCTGATACATTAACTATCTCATGAAGAACGAAATTCTTGCAAGAAAGAGAACTAGAAGATGAATATATAAGTTATAGAAAAAATCAATGATCGGAATCTATGGATATTTCGGATATAGAGGATATTTCAGAAATAAACTTCCCTGAAAAGACCACAGAGTTCAAAACTAAATCTTTTTGATATGGAAATAGAATGGACACTGCCGATGATATGATTAGAAATATGGAAGATAAATACAAAGATTCATGGTCTATAACCGAGTGATTATCTCCAAGAGGGGACTGGGTTTTTAATATGTTTAAGACTAAAGATAGACAGAAATTTGAACAAGCAAGAAGAAACTTTGTAAATGCTGTATTAAGGCAGGAATCATGAGCTGTTATAGCAGACAGTGAGTTTGACAATGCAGCTAAACAATATTTTCCTTCAGCTTGAGATTCTGAAGAATCTATAGATCAAAAAAGAGCAAACAGAGAACAGGTTATACAGAATATGTATAGGAGTTCATGAAAAGACGATAAAGGGAGAAGTATAGTAGATGTGTACAAAAAACTAAAAAACCCCCAGCCAGTGGATACGGAATGAGTAATAAAAGGAGTAGAAGCTGCATCATCTCAAATGAGTTTTGCTAAACAGTACTTGGAGGAAAAAAGAAAAGAAAAAGAACTAAATGAATTTAATTCACTTTATTAATAAATATGGCTAAATTTGATTTATCTAATCTAAAGTTAGATACTACAAGACAAGAAGAACCAGTAGAGGTGGAAACTACAGATGTAGTGAGTACCCCCTCTGTATATCTGGTTTCTCTGAAAGATTAACAGAAACGGGGAATCAATTAACACAACAAGAAGAAAGTGTTGATATATGAGAAAACTCTTTGCCAACTTTTGATATACCAGAAGGAGAAGGTATAGATGAAGAAAAGGTTGAAAGGTTTATCCAGCATTCAGCAAGTATAGGAAAATCTATTGAAGAAATAGAAGTTGCCTATAATAAAGGACTGGAATCAGGAGCATTTAATAAGCAAGTACAACCAAAAAGAGAATCTTCTTTTGAAAAGGCTATTGAAAAAACTGCTGAAAAAGATCCATCATTTATGGATAAACTCATGTCTGCACCGTGAAAACTATTACACTTTTGAACAGCACCTCATAGATGAGAAGAAGGTGCAAAAGAAATAGAAGAGGTAGTGTATTGAACAGAAGAAGATCCAACTATTGTAAAAAGAGCTGCTGACACCTTTGAAAAAAGATGAGCAATGGGGGCTGATATATTAACTAGATGAACTAGTTGAGAAGTATGAGCTTTAGAAACTGGAACACTGTTCGGAACTAACTTCCTTTGAACACTTGCAGATCTAGTATGAGATGTAGTTGTTGAATGATTCACTGAAGTTACTCCAGAAACAGCGAAAGAGGCTCTTATGAAATGAGTTAAAACAGTCGCTGAAACAAAGGGTTGAGAAAAGGCAGTAAAGTTCCTTTCAGATGTACAGTCAGATATGGAAACTCTTAGAGAAGTAAATCCAGCACTTGCAGCAAGATATCAATGAGCATTCGACTTTGCCAACGCAGCTATAGATGCCATGTGAGGTAGAGCAATAAAAGAAGGAGGAAAATCAGCTCTCAAAAAAGCTGATGATGTGGTTGAAGTGTTGGCTGATGTAAGTAATAAAGTGGATGTAGCTCCATCTTGAGCTATAGATAGACTAAAACAATGAGATGTAGAGTTTAAATGAGTTCCTGGAGAAACTCCAACTGTTTCACAGATTATTCCAGAAAAGCCGAAAACAAAAGATGTTTTAGATACTGAAGCATCAGACGACCTAATTAGAAGATGATTAAAGCCTAGTGTTCAAGGAAAAACAACAGCTGCATCGTTTGACAAAGTAAATGCAGATCTTAGAGAAGGTATTGAAAATGTAGCAAAAACAAAAGGGATTCCTGATGACTGAGTTGATGCTTTGAGAAAAACAGCAGACAGAAAAAAAGAGGTATTCAAAGAAATAGAAACTAACAACGATTATGTTAATTTAGAAACTCCTATCGCAAAAATAGAAGATAACTTAAATACTTTTCTGAAATCTAAAGAAGGTAAATCATTTAAAGCAGCAAATCCTTGAATTGAAAAGAAAATAAATAATATTACTGAGAATTGGAAAGAAATATATGGAGATACTATGAGCCAAGTAGATTTACAAGATTTAAAAACAGAATTCAATAAAACACTTGCTAAAACAGACTTTGAGAAAATACTTAGATGATGAGACGCTAAATCTTTAGCAGATGCAAAAATATCACAATCTCTTTGAAACATTATTGACGATAATGTGATGACAGTGCTATGAAAAACAAATAAAGCATTAAATAAAGAGTATTGATCATTGAGAAATCTAGAAAAAACACTTGCCAGAAGAATGTGAGTATTTACAAGAAATTCAAAAGGTTGATTGGCATGACTTACTGACATATTTAACTTTTGAGATGTTGTAATGGGAGCTTTATCAGGAAGTCCAGCACAGGTTGTAAAATGATGAGCTCAGCATCTATTAAAGAATGTTATGCAAAGAGGGGAAAATCCTAATGTAATAATAAAACAGTTATTTGAGATGCACGGACCTAAAAAGAAATCTACACTAGAGAAGGTTTCTGAAAAGATTTGACTTTGAGATAAAGAAGTGACACTTACTCCTAAAAAACAATAACATTTAATTAAAAAACTATGACAGCACCAACGGTTGACAATTCTAGATTAATAGACTGACATAAATTAGAGGAACTCCCTGATTCTCTTGCATGAGAAGAAGGAAAGGCTCTAGTCGTAAATTCAACGGAAGATGGGTATGAT
>JAAEPT010000063.1 GCA_024232295.1 Cytophagales bacterium | reverse complement strand
GAGGCTTCTAATAGTATATACTTGTTTTAACTTAATTTCTCAAGTCAAAATTTTCTTTTAACTTGAGCCTCCAGTCGGACTCGAACCAACGACCTACTGATTACAAATCAGTTGCTCTACCAACTGAGCTATGGAGGCTTATTCCTCAGTAATTACTGAGGATTTGCTTAACGGTTCACAAAAGTAGTACTTTATTTTTTTCTTGCAAAAAAGAAAGTAACTTTTTTATGTTAATAATTACGTAGAATTGTTAACTGTTCTTTGAGCTCTTTTATTTTCTCCTCAATTACAGCAACTTGGGCTTCTACATCTGCTTTGATCTTATCAATAGATTTAGAATTTGCAAAAAACTCAACATTTGTTCTTAATGTAGAAATCTCACCTTCATAACCAGAAATTTCTTTTCTTAGTTGAGTCATTTTATTTCTAATTGCATTTTGAGCATCTGGAGAATCTTTCAAAGCGCCTACTTGCACAGATAATTCTAATTTTATCTTTTCTTTAGAATCAACTTCTAAGTTTTTCAAATATGCTTTGATAGATTTTTCAAACTTTTGTTGAATTGTGATTTTACTTTTTCTTGGTACATAACCAATTGTATTCCACTCCTCTAGTTTTGCTTCAAATGTTTCAACTGAAGAAGCTTCAGAAGACAAACCTACAATTGCTTCACAAATTGCTTCTTTCTGAGCTAGATTCTCTTCATATTCTTTTTCTTGCTCTTCAAACTTTGCTCTCTTTTTATCAAAGAATGCATCACAAGCAGCACGGAAACGTTGATAGATAGCTTCATTATGCTTCTTAGGAACTTGACCAATTGTCTTCCATTCTTTTTGAAGATTTTTCAAGCCTTCTGTAGCCTCTTTTAAGTTTTCAGAATCTCTAAACTCCTCAGCTTTCTCACACAATGCTTCTTTCAATTTCAAATTTGCCTCTCGCTTGCTATCAAGTTCTTTGAAGAATTCATTTTTATTTGCAAAAAATGCTTTACAAGCTGCCCAGAAATCTTTTGATAAATCTTTTACTTTTTCATGAGGTACCTGTCCAGCATCTTTCCACTCTTGTTGAATTGCTAATACTTCATCAGTATATTGTTTCCATTCAGCAATAGATTTTGAAGAAAGCTCAGTATAAGGCTGTAACTTTTGGATAATTTGAAGTTTTGCTTGGTAGTTATTTTCCAATTGAGCCTTAAACTCCTCAATCACCTTTTGTCTTTTTTCATAAACATCATCAGATGCTTTTTTGAATCTTTCCCAAAGAGCTTCATGTTTGTCTTGTGGTACAGGACCAACACTTTTATACAATTCATGCAATTCCTTCAACTTCTCTAAAGCCTCATTCATAGACTCTAATTCTAATAAAGCTTCAGCTTTTGCACAAATTTCTTCTTTTGCTGTAAGATTCTTTTGACGATCTAAATCTCTTAAATCTTTTAATAAAGTTAAGTTATTATAGAATCTATCTAATAGAGCTCTATAATTATCAAATAATTCAGAAGCATTTGCTTGTGGCACAAAACCAATTTCCTTCCATTCAGCTTGTAAATCTTTCACTTTTTGGAAGTTTTCTTCAGTTTCTGCTTGGTTCACTAAATCTCTTAAATCCTCTAATAACTTATTTTTACGATTTAAGTTTGTAATCTTCTGTGCCTCTAGATCTGAATAATATTGTCTTAATTTAGTACTTAAGTCATTTGCCAACTCATTGAATTCACGAGAAGTAGCATCTGCTTGATATTCAAAATCATCTTTATGCCCACCCTCTGACAAAAAACGGTTAAACGCTTCACTTTTTTCTTCTCTAAAAATACTTCCAAAAGCATCACGAATCCCCTTCAAAGACCCACCAACATATTTTAAATCTTGCTTTTTAAGGTCTTTTAGTTCTGTTAATAATTCTTCTTTAGAAAGTTTTGTGTAATCAACAACTACTTCTTCTTGCTCTACACCAACAGGTTTTGTTAACTCTTCCATCAAATTATTATATTTTATATTTTTTAGTTCAAATTTGGATTAGCAGGAGTATTTGTAAGTACTTTATACTGTTCTCCTTGCTCTAATAATACATCTTTCCAAAGCTCATGTTCATTATGACAAATGACATCTAATTTTGTTTGAGTCAATACCCAACAATCTTTGTTTAGTTCATCTTTTAGTTGATCTTCTCCCCAACCTGCATACCCCAAGAAAAATTTCACATTTTCTTCTGTTGCTATTCCTTGATTTATCAAATTAGTTAATTGATCAAAGTTTCCACCCCAATAAACACCATTTGATAATGCAATACTATCTTCTATCTCATCTCCAAATCGATGCAAATACTGTAATAAATTTCCATCTACAGGACCACCTGTATAAACAGGAATTTGACTACCTCTAATATTTGGAATAATATGAGACAAAGAACAATCATCTATTTTACAATTCTGTATTAAGCCCAGAAAAGTATCTTCTGTATGATCACAAATTAACACTACAGAACGATAAAAATTTTCATCAGAAAGGAAAGGTTCTGCAACCAAAACATCTCCTACTCTTATTTTGTTAGATTTAAACAAATGACGAAAATCAATACTATCCATGATGTATTTTACATTGTCTTTTATGAGTCTTGAGCCTCAAATTTAATAGATTTGCTGAAAATACGATTAGTTTCTACATAAAAAAAGGTTTTATCATGAATATTGCCGATATACGCAAGGATTACACACTTAAATCATTAGAGATAAATGATGTTAACAAACTGCCTATTAAGCAGTTTGAACAATGGTTTGAAGAGGCAGTAAATGCCGAAGTTCTAGAAGTAAATGCTATGACTCTTGCCACTGTAAGTCGTCAACAAGCAAGAGCAAGAATTTTATTACTAAAAGGGGTTTCTGAGCAAGGATTTACTTTCTTTACCAATTATGAAAGTGACAAAGGAAAAGAATTGGAAGAAAATCCAAATGCTTCTATGGTTTTTTTCTGGAAAGAATTGGAGAGACAAGTACGAATAGAAGGTATAGTTGAAAAAGTATCTCCAGAAGAGTCACAAAACTATTTTCATAGTCGTCCTCGTGGTAGTCAAATTGGAGCTTGGGCCTCACAACAAAGTTCTGTAATCAAAGACAGAGATGTATTAGAGAATGATGTGGTAACTTTGACAGAAAAGTATGAAGGCAAAGAAATAGAATACCCAAAGCACTGGGGAGGTTATATCCTAAAACCTCATAGAATAGAATTTTGGCAAGGAAGAAGTAGCAGATTACATGATAGAATTTGCTATGAACTTGAAAATGACAATTGGAAAACTTCTCGCCTTTCTCCTTGATAAAAATTACAAAAAAGAGGTTATCTCAAATTACAGATAACCTCTTTTCTTTTTCAGTTTAGCCTTGCTGTTCTCTTAAATAAACAGCCAACATTCTTTCCATAATTTCATCTTTGGATAAATGTTCTAATTCTTTCTTAAACAAGTCCTTCTCCTCTGCTGATAACTTATCATAACTTACAGGTTTTGATTTTGCTACCTTTCTACTCCACAAGATTGCTTTATTAAATAACTGGTCTTTCACACTTGGACGAGGCAATGTTTTTAATTTGAATTTCAGTTCTTTCTTAATTTCAATAAATTTATCTCGCTCTTCGGGAAAAACAAATGTTAGGCAAACACCAGATTTTCCAGCTCTTGAAGTTCTTCCACTTCTATGCAAATACATTTCTGCTGTTCCTGCTATATGATATTGAATCACAAAGCTTAGTCCATCAACATCCACTCCACGAGCAGCTACATCTGTTGCCAATAACAAATTGATACTTCCCTCTTTGTATTGCTCCATCACTTTATTTCGCAAACCTTGAGGCAAATCACCATGTACAGCACCACACTTAAATTTATGAGCAGAAAGTTGTTTGTATAATTTTTGAACACCAGATTTTGTTCTACAGAAAATTACTCCTTTATCATTTCCAAAACGAGTTAAGAAATGTAACAATATATTTAGTTTTTCTTCTGCATGAAGTTCTATCATCCAATGCTCAATATTTTCATTGGTCTTCACATCATCATTTTCAGTCAAAAAAACTTCTTCAAGATTCTTCTGTAAGTAGTTTTTGATGATGCGATTCACACCTGTTGGCATGGTAGCAGAAAAAAGCCATGTTTGATAATGCTCATTTGTTTTTTCAAGAATGCGATCAATATCTTCTCTAAATCCCTTCAAAAGCATTTCATCAGCTTCATCCAGCACAAGGAAATTAATTTTAGAAAGATAAACTACTCGCTTATCTATCAAATCCAATAATCGACCAGGTGTAGCAACCACCACCTGTACTCCTTGACTCAATTTTTGTATCTGTTCTTTAACAGACAAACCACCATAAATTGCTTCTACTTTTAGCCCTTCAATATCCTGCCCCAAGAAAGTTAGTTCTTGCCCAACTTGTTCACATAATTCTCTTGTAGGAACTAATACAACAGCTTGTATTTGTCCTTTTTGAGCATCAATTCTGGTAAGCAAAGGAGCACCATAAGCATACGTTTTTCCTGTACCTGTAGGAGCTTGCCCTACAAAATCCCCATCATGCTTTAGCAATACAGGAATTGCTTTCTCTTGCACAGGAGTAAATTTTTGAATGCCTTTATCTTGTAAGACATTGATAATATGGTGACTTAATTTACTAGATTGAATATCTTTCATAAGGTATAAATTATTGGGCTAAATCAAATTTTCTAAGATCTTGAAGCATTTCTCTTTTAGAAGCTTTTATGGGTAAATTCAAAATTGTGCATAAATGCTCACAAGCTTCTTCAATGGTTTGGTTTGGATAATATTCATCTCTTGCATAATGCACATATTTTAGCACAACCAAACCATTAAACCACAAAAAGAATCGATTTTCAAATGTTTTTTGTGTATTGCTTTGCTTCTGAATTTTTGGCACTTCTAAAACAAAATCCATATTAGTAAGATAAGTTTGAATACTTTGAGGCAAAGTAGTTAGAAATGCTTTTAGAGCATCTTTGTTCATTTCATATAAATTGGGAACAGCATCACACAATGGTTTTAAATCCAAGAAACTTTGTACATTATAAGTTAAGTATTGGTTTCTATCTTCTTGATTCATAAAATCACCAATTGCTTTTCCTGTACCAAAAGGAACTCTATCAGACACACGAGGAGAAGGAATTACTTTTGTTTCTTTCAGTTCTGTAAAATTCCCCAAAGGAATGATTTTGTGTAAAAAATAGAAATCCTCTCCTGCTTTCCTTCTATTCATCCCACCTAATTTCTGATAAGTCTCTGAACGTACAGCCATACTTGAGCCAATAGTCTGGTAAGCATTTGGAAAATTAGCATAACGAAGAATATCTACATAATAACGTAAGTGCAATTCATAATTGATAATTCCTTCATAAATCCATTCATCATCCTCTCCTTCTATTGGGTGTTCAAAATGCAAAGCACAAGCAGTTGCTTTTGGATATTTCTCAAAATGACTTTGAATAGCGACCAAATAATTAGTTTCACACAAACTATCAGCATCAAAACACACAACAATTCCTTTGTGGTTACCTATCCACTCAAAACGCCTTATTGCCTCATCCATTCCTATTTTTCGAGCCAAGCCAACTCCTGCATGTTTTTTAGGCAGTTCATTTTCCAACAAAACATGAAATTGAATTTTATCAGAATGTGTTTTTGCCCATTCTTTAGTTTCTTCAAAAGTAGCCAATGTTTCCTCTTTAATTTCTTGAGGAGCTTTTTCTGAGCAATTAATCACAACAATTACTTCCACACCACAAGAAGGAATATCACAAACATAAAGAGTCCTTAAACTTGTCAATAAATTAGGTTCTTTATAAGATGGAATGACTACAACAATCCCTAAGTCATCAACTGGTTTTGTCATAATGGCCTGTTCTCTAAAGCCAAATCGTTCTAAGTAGAAATTGGTTTGAATTTGCATAGGCTACAAAATTATTATATTTGTCAAAAAGAATGGGAAAATGAGAAGAAAGTTTGTCAAAACTGATGGTCAATACTTTGGAATTGGGATTTATAAACCCAAAACAATTGAAAATGTAGGAACACTTTGGCGTTCTGCTTTGATACTTGGAGCTGACTTTATTTTTATGATTGAAAAACGTTACAAAAAACAAGCTTCTGACATCTACAAAACATGGACACACATTCCTCTTTATCATTATGATTCCTTTGAGCATTTTTATGAATCCATGCCTTACAATTGTCAATTAATTGGACTTGAATTAGGGAAAGGGTCTCAAAAAATTGAAACATTTGAACATCCTGCAAGAGCCATTTATTTATTGGGTTCTGAAGATGGAGGTCTTCCCGAATTTGCTCAAAAAAAATGTCATGATCTCATTCAGTTACCTGGAGAACAATCATTAAATGTAGCTACTGCTGGAAGTTTAGTGATGTATGATAGACATCTAAAAAGAGAAAATTATTAATTTTGTTTTCAGAAACACACATTATCTTTTTTACCTTGAAGACATTAATTGACAGAATAAGACATACTATTACACTAAGTCCAGAAGCTGAAAGACACATCTACACCATTGCAAAAGAACAGGTTATACCAAAGGGAGAAATAATAATTAGTCCAGACAAAAAATCAAGAAAAGTATATTTTGTAATGGATGGTTGTTTGCGTTCATATTGCATTGGAAAAGATGGAAAAGAACATACTTTGCAATTTGCTGTTCAAAATTGGTGGATTGGGGATTTCATTGCAGTCTACAACAACGAACCACATACCTTAACAGTAGAAGCAGTTACAAAATCCATTGTGATTGAATTTAATTCAAAAGATTTAGATGAAATTTTTATCCCTTTTCCTGAGTTTGAGCCTTTTCAACGCAAAAACCTTGAATTACATGTGGTTAGTCTACACAAACGTATTCTCAATCAATTACAACTAACTGCACAAGAACGATATGAATTATTCTTACAACAATATCCAGATATTGAACAGTACACCCCCAACTATCATATTGCTTCTTATTTAGGAATTACTCAACAAAGTTTAAGTCGCATTAGAGCAGAAAGATTAAAGAAGAAATAGCATTTCTTACCATAGGGTAATTTTTTTCTAGTATCAATGAGTTAGTTTCGTAATAGACAAAACACAGAAACTATGCTTAAAAAACTCTTTGGAATTGCTCCTCAATTAGAGGAAGATGGCTCATATAAACCCTCAAAATTAGCTTTAAAATTAGCAACATCAGATGTCACTGATTTTGAAAACATTACTTATCAAAAGTATTTAGGTAAGAAATCAAAAATACTGATCATTTTCACAGAACAAAAAAATATGAAAATGAAAAATGGCAAATTATTTTCTACTGGTAATCATCCTGTAGAAGCATTAGTACCTATGCTTCATTTAAGAAATGCAGGTTTTGATTTTGAAATTGCCACTCCAACAGGAAAACCAGTTGTTTTTGAAATGTGGGCTTTTCCAGAACAAGACAAACATGTTAAAGACATTTATGATGAATTAAAATTTCAGTTTGAACAACCAACAAAACTTACAGATTTTATTTCAACAGAATTTAATCAAGCAGCTTCTTATGCTGCTGTTTTTATTCCAGGTGGACATGGTTCAATGATTAATGTTCCAGAAGATAAAAATGTGGGAAAAATATTACATTGGGCACATCAAAATGATCTATTTACAATTAGTTTATGTCACGGACCAGGTTCATTCTTAGCTACATTAATTGATCGTCAAGTATTCATATATGATGGATATAAGATGTGTGTATTCCCAGATTCTGTAGATGAAAAGACACCTATGATAGGATATTTACCTGGAAAAATGCCTTGGGGATTAAGTGAAAAAATGAAAAGTTTAGGAGTAAACTTAATGAACACAAAATCAGATGATACTGTTTGTGTAGATAGACGATTGATTACAGGAGCAAGTCCATTGGCTTCTAATAATTTAGGAAAATTGGCTGTGAAAACACTATTCAAAGCACTCAAATAAAGTACATAAAAGCACACACTTCAAACTAACCGATCAAAGTGGCTAAAGGATTTTCTTTTAGTCACTTTTTTATTCACAATACTTTATAACTACTCATAAAACAAAAAAACCGAATCAATAATGACTCGGTTTCCATTTTCTAAATTCCTCTCACATATTTGTGTAAGAATTGTTCATACAAAAAATGATATGCTCGGTTAGGCTCTGTTTTCTTAGCCTTCAAATAAAATTCTTGAGCTTGTAATAACAATCCTTTTTTCTCATAAAACTTCGCCTTGATCACAAAATCAATGGCTGTTTCTGTTCCAAAAGCTCTATTTACATTTTGGAAATCAATAGACTCTCCATTATACTGAGACATCATAAACTTATCACAGTTTGAAGGATTTCCCTTTTCACAAACTTGTACAAAATAACGTTTAGATTTTCTAAAATTCTTTAATGAAAAAGTATGTACTGTATCTTTTATTTCCTGTTCATAAACTTTTTTCTTCAGAACATCATGTACTCTTATAATATAAGCTTTTGCTTTTGTCACTTTTGTCCATCGAACAGTTACTTTTTGATCAGAAAAAACTTCTGTATTCTCTGGAGTCATTAATGACAATGTTATGTTTCGACTCACAGCCCCTATTGTTGAATAATCTTTTTGAGGTATTTTCTTTTGAAAAGAACTTGCCACAAATTTAGTGTAGCCTCCTGCAAAAGATTTTTGCTTGTTAACTGTAGCAGCCAATGAACTCACCACACATTTACCTTCTTTTCTAACTTCTACAGTGATTCCTGTCTTATGCACCAAAGCTAAATAGGTTCCTTTTCCTAAAACAATTGTATCCTCTTGAAAAAGTTTTTCTCCTTCGGAAACTAGCTTATCATTATTTATTTTCTTGATAGAACCATTTACAATCAATACATTGAATAAATGTTCTTCGGCAAGAAGCGACAGAGATAATAAAACTCCAAAAGTAAAAAATATATTTTTAGTCATGCTTTTTTAAGGTTTAAAGAAAACAAATATAAAATAAATATTTCATAAAAAAAGGCAGTTGGATAAACCCAACTGCCTTTCTTCAAATATAATACCATTAAATTATCCAGTAGTACGCATTGCACTTGCAATTGCATTCACACTTAATAATAAACTTACTAATGTTGTCTCTGCTGCAGAGTTATCTTCGTTTTGCTTCTGCATTCTCCAATAACGGATAAGAGCTACTTGCTTCTTGTGCAAGTCTTTCATTGCTTCTGCACGAATTATGTTAGAATAGTAGTGATTTTTTCTTCTATCAGAAAAATCAACGTCTAACAATAATTGTAACATTTCTTTTGTCTTGTGGAATTCTGTTAAGAAGATATCTAACATATTTTCTTTCACCTCTTCCTCTTCAACCAAAGAAGCATACAACTTCATGATTTCTTCATCAGTAGCAGCTAAACTTGTATCTACATTCGTTAGTACATAACGAATCAAAGCATCTGTTTTTGTTGCTTCCTTCAATTTCTCAAATTCTTCTGGAGATTCGTTAGAAAGCTCTTCCAATGTAGAACCTAAACCAAACCAACCTGTCATATTGAAACGAGATTGTGACCAGCTAAATACCCAAGGAATTGCACGTAAATCTCCTAAACTTCTTTTTCCTGTTCTACGAGCAGGACGAGAACCAATTTTACTTTGTTCTAATACATCAATTGGAGTTGCTTGACCAAAGAACTTGATGAAATGAGGATCATTTAACATTCCCCAGTAAATATCCTTACTTCTCTTCGCCAAACGCTCTAATAAATCAGCTAATGGATGCTCGTAACGAGTTGTATGTTTGTGTAAAATTGAGCTACCAGTAGTACCTGCCAATAATTGCTCTAAGTTATAAGTTGCATTGATTTTATTTGCATACTTTTGAGCAATTGTCTCTCCTTGTTCTGTAAGACGTAAGTCTCCATGAATAGAAGAATGAGGTAATGCTTTGATAAACCAGCTAGTTGGTCCAGCACCTCTACTAATTGTACCTCCTTTTCCGTGGAAGAAACGAAGTTTGATTCCGTACTTACGACCAATTTCAGAAAGCTTTCCTTCTGCTCTGTGTAAGTTCCACTGAGAAGCTAAGATACCACCATCTTTGTTACTATCAGAGTATCCAACCATTACTTGTTGAGTAATACCAGACTCTCTTCTTACTTTTTCTTGGTAAGCTAAACTACGCTTTGTAATTGGGTGATTTAAGAAACCATCCAAAATCTCTGGACCATTCTCTAAATCTTCAATTGTCTCCAACAAAGGAACTACATGCAATTTACATACTAATCCCTCTTCTGTTTGAGTTGTCAAACCAGCTTCACGAGCTAATAAGTACACAGATAATAAATCAGACACACTACGCGTCATACTTACAATCAAAGAACCAATTGCATCAACACCATAATTATTTACATGCTCACTTACTACAGTTAAACAATCAATTACTGTTTTTGCATTTGCATCTAACTCAGAGTTAGGGTGTGTAAATGGACGGTTAGATTGTAATTCTTGATCTAAGAAAGCTACACGCTCTTCTTCTGACCAATCCGCAAAATCACCTTTATCAATTCCAGCAGCCTTCATTAACTGTGTAATTGCCTTATCATGAAAACCACTATTTTGACGAATGTCCAAATGAGCTAAGTGGAATCCAAATACTTCTACAATACGAATTGCTTGATTAACACCTGCATAAGCAATGTTCTTAGCACCATAATCTAAAATTGATCGTTGTAATAATTTTAAATCATCTAACAATTCATAGTGAAGAGCATAACTATATGTTTCTTCTTTTAATTCAGTAGCATGCTGTCTCTTAACATCTAAAGGAAGTTTTTTCAACATCAAAGAAACAAACAAACGAAATGCTTCATTTTGCTCCTCTTCTACCAATGCATCAAAAGAAACATCTTGTAACTTGATCTCATTGATACGATTCTGTAAATCTTCAGAAACACTATCAAGACCAAATACAAAACTGATATTTTCTCTTAATTTTAATAACTCTCTACGAATTACAACAAAAGCATTCAAACGCAACTGCTTCAATGTAGTAGATGTAACCTCAGCAGTTACCAATGGATGTCCATCACGGTCACCTCCTACCCAGTCACCAAAAGACAAACGAGGTAATTTATCTGCTCCTTTGATTAACTCAGGATCAAAACCTTGTTGTTCCCAAGCTTGTTGTAAACGCTTATCTAATACAGGTAATACATCTGGGAATACATTTGCCAAATAGTGAATGATATTTTTCAATTCATCCTTTACATCAGGCTTTTTCATGTAAACCTCTCCAGATCTCCACAAACGGTCAATTACCAATTTAATTTCTTGACGAATTTCGTCTTGCTCAGCACCCGTATACATTTGGTTTTCTTTCTGTACTAATAATAAGTACAAAGTACGGTGATGCTTCAATACAATTTCTCTTTTAGACTCTGTAGGGTGAGCTGTTAATACAGCTTCTACACGAATATCTCTCAACGATTCAGCAATTGCCTCTTGAGAAACATTATTATCTTTAAGCATCTTTAGGTTGTTAGCCCAAAGTCCATTAATTTTCTCAGCATAGCCTTTATTTTCTACCTGACGTCTGTTTTGAACTGCTCCATTCTCCTCAACCATATTCAACAACTGGAAAGCAATTGAATAGATTTGGATATGTTTATCAGACAATTCCTCAGGTTTAACTTCTTCGTGTTCATTGATCCAAGGAATATATTCAGCTAATTCCTTTTCATCATTCTCTACCAACACTTCTCGAAAACACTCTAACAAAAATTCTAAATCTTGGTAGGGTTTCCCCAATTGCTCTTTGAGCAAAGCCAATGTACTACTCATAAACTATAATTAATGGGTTACTACATAATTCTAAAATATTCTTCAATATACGAGTTTTTAGACTTCTTTTCCAAGGAATAACAAGTACTATTTACAAGTAATTGAGATACAACAAGATGCTTTTTTTCATTATTGATTTTATAAAAACTTTTCCTAACTTGTATCTTCAATCATCAAAACAATGATAAAATAAAAGCACCATGAATAAGAACAGTATTCTTCTCATCTTGTTGACTTTTCTCTCAATTTCAATTGCTCAAAATCCTCATATTCATGACGAAGAAGAGAAGATAAACCAGAAAGATAAAAAAGGAAGAAAACAGGGAGAATGGCACTTCTTTGATGAAAAAGAGGAAATTTTTGTCATGTCAAACTATAAGAATGACTTATTAGAAGGGAATAGTATTTTTTATAAAAAGGATAAGTTATTATTTCGATTAAATTATTCTCAAAATCAATTAAACGGTGTAAATGAGGCTTATAAGAAAGGACATTTGGTACTACAAGTCGAACTAAAGAATAATAAGTTAGACGGTGCTCTACATAAATACAAAGGACACAAAAAGCAAATTCAGTGCATTCAAAATTATAAAAATCACAAAAGAGAAGGAGAAGCAAAGTACTTCAAAAAAGGAAAATTATTTGTATTGGCTAACTTTCAAAACAACAAGCTTCATGGTCTTTATACAGAATATTATCCTGCAACAGGAAAGAAAAAAATTGAAACAACATTCGAAAATGGAATTCCTACAGGTATTCAAAATATTTATGATAAAGAAGGAAATAAAATTGCTTCTAAAACCATAAAGAAAGGACTTCTTGTGGAAGAAATTTCATTCAAAGGAGGAAAAGAAGTGAGCAGAAAAAACATTAAAGAGCGAATCACTGTTGTTTTCAGCAAAGAAGACACAAATAAACTACTCTTCAAGAATATGTTTCATTACATTTTACCACATTAGTTATTTAAAATAAAGGCTCTTTCATTTTTCCCTTATTCTCTGTATCTTGTTTCTTATGATCTGTTACTTTGGATGGGAAAGAAATGAACTTTTGACACAAACACAACTGTTGTTTTCCCAATAATTCAAATAATTAAGACATTTACTTAAGGACACATAAAACATTAACAATATGAACTTCAACGAAGAATTCAAAAAATTTGCTACTAAAGGACAGGGTATTAGTAGTACTACTTTTGATCAATATACAAGTGCTATCACAAATATGACTCCATACATCATTGAGGAACGTCCCATGAACATGACACAAATGGATGTATTTTCTCGTTTGATGAAAGATAGAATTATCTTTTTGGGTACTGGTGTTGATGATCAAGTAGCTAATATTATCACAGCTCAATTACTTTTCTTGGAATCAGTAGATTCTACAAAAGACATCACAATGTATGTAAATAGTCCTGGAGGTTCTGTATATGCAGGATTAGGGATTTATGATACAATGCAATACATCAATGCTGATGTTGCTACAATTTGTACAGGATTGGCCGCTTCTATGGGAGCAGTTTTATTAGCTGCTGGACAAGATGGAAAACGTGCTGCTTTACCTCATTCTCGTATCATGATTCACCAACCATTGGGAGGTGCACAAGGACAGGCTTCAGACATTGAGATTACTGCTAAGCAAATCTTAATTTTGAAAGAAGAGTTGTATGAGATTCTTTCTAAACATAGTGGTAAATCTATGGAAGAAATCGAAAGAGATGCAGATAGAGATTATTGGATGAAAGCAGATGCAGCTAAAGAGTATGGTTTAATTGACGAAGTATTAAGACGTTAATTCCTACTATTAACATATTACATTTATTCTAAAAGTTGGGAGAATACTTCCAACTTTTTTAATTCACCTAGTAAAACTAATTTATAAATTATGGCTCAAACTTGTTCATTCTGTGGAAGAAGCAAAGATGAGGTAGATATATTGATATCTGGACTTAATGCAGATATTTGTAATCATTGTATAGATCAATCTTACGAAATAGTCAAAGAGGAATACAAATCAAGAGCTAAGGCAAATCAACCTGAGCTTACACTTTTGAAGCCCTTGGAGATCAAACAATTCTTGGATCAATATGTAATTGGGCAAGATGAAGCAAAAAAGACACTTTCTGTGGCGGTATACAACCACTACAAACGCTTGATGCAAAAAGAAAATAATCCCAAAGAAGAGGTGATTATTGAAAAATCTAACATCATGTTGGTAGGACATACAGGTACAGGAAAAACCTACTTGGCCAAATCACTTGCAAAAATATTAGATGTTCCTTTCTCTATTGTAGATGCAACAGTATTGACTCAAGCAGGATATGTGGGAGAAGATGTAGAAAGCATTCTATCTCGATTATTACAAGCTGCTGATTATGATGTAGCTGCTGCTGAACGTGGAATCATCTATATTGATGAAATCGATAAAATTGCTCGAAAAAGTGATAATCCATCAATTACAAGAGATGTAAGTGGTGAGGGTGTTCAACAGGCAATGTTAAAATTGTTAGAAGGAACAGTAGTGAACGTTCCACCTCAAGGAGGAAGAAAACATCCAGATCAAAAAATGATTCAAGTAAATACAGATAATATCTTATTTATTTGTGGTGGTGCATTTAGTGGAATTGAGCAACACATTGCTTCTCGTATGAATACACAACCATTGGGTTTTGTTGGAAAAAACAAACAAGTGAAGAGCATTGATAAAAACAACTTATTAAGATATGTAAGTGCTCAAGATATTAGAACATTTGGTCTAATTCCAGAATTAATTGGGCGTTTACCAGTACTCTCTTACCTAGATCCTTTGAATGGAGAGGCTCTTAAAAACATTTTGATCAAACCCAAAAATGCCTTAACAAAGCAATATACTAAGCTATTTGAAATGGAAGACATTAAGTTTTCTGTAGATGAAGAAGCATTAGATTATATTGTTGAGAAAGCATTGGAATATGAATTGGGAGCAAGAGGACTACGCTCTATTTGTGAAGCAATTATGATTGATATTATGTTTGATGTACCTTCTCAAGAAGTTGATGAGTTTACACTAACCAAAGAATATGCTCAAGAAAAGTTTGAAAAAGCAAATCTTGTAAATATCGGATAAAGTACTTTTGGGAAATACTTAAATAGACCTTTATTCACAAAAAACACAAAGACTGTCTTAAATAAGACGGTCTTTTTTGTTTACAAAATTCTTTTTAAATGGATTAACCTTTACAAAACTAGATTAAGTAAACATTAAATTGTATTTTTCCAACAACCCAAATAAAAACACAAACATCCAAAATATAATGAGACTCAAGCATATATTATTAAGCATTAGCTTACTACTCATCAGTTTCCTTTCATTGGCACAACCTGATGTTTCACAAAACTGTCCTTCCTACTCTTGTGTGATGTATATGGATACTAACACCTATTATCATGTAGAAGGTGAAATTCATTTAGGACAAGGAATTGTAACTCGTGACAATTCTGGTTCTGGTAAATATAATAAATGGCGTTCAATGGATTATCGCATCCCTTGTAATCGCCCTACTTGGGCAATTGCTATGGCACATGGGTGGCAATTGTATCGAAATATTTTTAAGATTGAGCAATATGATGTAAATACTTTCTCTGGAATTATTATTAATGAAACTTCTGGAGGTGCTTGTGATGCTGATCTAGACTTCTCTTGTTATACTCGCACAATTCCAGAAATTCCTTTTCAAAAAGATTTAGCTGATTTCAAATCAGATTTAGGAGGGCTTGGTCCTCATGATGGTTGTTATCAAATTGATGGACAAGGAAGAAATACCTTAAAAGAATGGTATGGTGCTACTGATTGTGGGAGTGTTTTTGCAAGCTCTCATAACCTAGAAGAATTAATTACTGGAGCAAGTTTTGAAACAGCAACGCTTGGTCGTGTATATTATGATTTAGCTTTTACAAGAAGAATTCAATTTGCCTTGGGTACTGACCCACGTCCTGTTTTGGAGCAAACAAATGATCCTTTAGGTTTGTATCGTTTGGTTGCTAAATCATTTAACAAAGGACAAGATGCTACATCCCCTGTGGCTGAACGTGTTTTCATTAACAATAGAAATTTGGCAATCACCTCAAATAACTGGTCTGATCCTGCTTTGATTGGGTTTGATGGTTATGCAGAAGCTTGCGTGCATTATGTAAAAGTTTTGAATAACACCTATGTTCCCAAAGATGCTAATGATTTACAAAGTTGGCATAGTTGGTATGACTATGATATTGACTGGGCGTTAATGACAACTTATATGGATAAGGTGTTTGAACTTTATGAGCTGACTCCTGCAGAAGATGCTGATATCCGTGCAAAAATCAAAGTTGTTTTTGATCGACAAAAAGATGCAAATGGCTTTGTTTCTTTCCGTTATAAGCTAGGACCAGTCATTGATGAAATGGTTAAAATCATGCCTTACTATGATCCAACATATACTGTTATCAATTCTCAAATGGGTAATGCGGGTTGTAAAGGTTGTGTGGGCCCTGTTGTAAGAATCACTCCAAAAATTCCAACAACCGTTTGTAATGGTCAATCTGTAGAGCTGGAAACAGTGGTAGGCTCTGGATATAGTTATTATTGGATGAAAGATGGTGTAGAAATCACAAATAATAACAAAGACAAACACATCTTTTTTGCAGAAGAGTCTGGGGAATATGATGTCATTGTAACAGATAATAAAGGTTGCTCTATTCAAGCAGATGGTGCTGTAAAAGTAACAGTAAACCAATGTAGTTCATGTGATCTATCCGCAACATTAGTAGGTAATTTGAATTCTTGTACTGGTATTTATGATGGTAGTATTCAAGTGAATTTATCTGGTGGAGATTATAATTCGGGAACAAACTATGAATATACATGGACATTACCTGATGGTTCAACCACTACTACAAACAGTAATGTCTTTTCAAAAATTAAAGAAGGTGCTTATGTCGTGGAAGTAATCGACCCAACAGATTCTGATTGTAAAGCTTTTAGGAATATTCAATTGGATGAAGTGGAAGAAATCTACCAACAAGTAGAACTTTCTGACAATGTAACTGATTGTGATTTAGCTGATATTACAGCAAATATTATTGATAACCCTCCTACCAATTGTGATTATCAAGTTCGTGTAGAAGGTATTCCTGATTTCTCTGGAAAATGTTGGGGAAATAGCTGGCAAGAATCAGACTTCAAGTTTATTGTGAAGAAAAATGGAGTTTCAATAGGTGCTCTTGAGCCATTAGCTCTTACACTTAGTGGTGCTTGTGTTTCTTTGGATGAATCATTTGGTGTAAATGATGGTGACCTTATCGAAGTAGTAGTAAATAACCGCTCTACACTTTCTCGTAATGGTATGACTAAACAATTCATTTTGGTTGATGCTGAAGGAAATGAACAAACACAAAGTGCCCAAAATATCAGTTTACCTGGCGGACAAGAAACAGTGATCATGACTACAACAGCTTCTTGTGTTCAACCAACTCCTGTTTATGATTTTACTTGGTCTTCAAGCCCTACCAATAAATTTTCAAACCAAACTGATGGTGTAAATACAAGTTCTGTAGAAGGTACTGGTAGATCTTGGATAAAAGTAGAAGCAAGAACAACTGGTAAAAATTGTGTATTGGTAGATTCTGTTGAGGTTAAAAATACTTGTGGTGGTTGTGATGATCCTCTAATCAATACTGAGCCTCAAAATCTCACAATTTGTCAAGGAGAAGATGCAACTTTTACAGTTTCAGCAACAGGAAGTGATCTTTCTTATCAATGGTATAAAGGAACTCAAGTATTAACTGGTGAAACACAAACAACCTTAACAATTACAAATGCAGCAACTAGTGATGCTGGTGATTATTCTGTAAAAATAATAGAAGATTGTGGTACAGAAGTAACTTCGCAAACTGTACAATTGGCTTTCAATAGCTCTGCAACTCCAGCAATTACAATTTCAGCTAATGAAACTACCATTTGTAATGGTACTTCAGTTGATTTTTCGATCACTAACCAAGAACATGAAGGTGACAACCCTACTTATCAATGGAAATCAAGTATACAAGGTGATTTAGGTACAAACAATACATTAAGTTTAAACAATTTGGCAGACGGTGAGAAAATTTGGGTAGAATTAACTAGTAATGCTAATTGTTTAAGCACTAATGAAGCTTCCTCTAATGAAGAAACAATTAGTGTAGCCAGTTCTTTAACACCATCAATTACTATTTCAGCTAATGAAACTACTATTTGTAATGGTACTTCTGTTGATTTTTTGATCACTAACCAGGAACATGAAGGTGACAACCCTACTTATCAATGGAAATCAAATGTACAAGGTGATTTAGGTATAAACAATACTTTGAGTTTAAACAACTTGGCAGATGGTGAGAAAATTTGGGTAGAATTAACTAGTAATGCTAATTGTTTAAGTACCAATGTAGCTTCCTCCAATGAAGAAACAATTAATCTGGCCAGTTCTTTAACACCAACAATTACTATTTCAGCTAATGAAACTACTATTTGTAATGGTACTTCTGTTGATTTTTCGATCGCTAACCAAGAACATGAAGGTGACAATCCTACTTATCAATGGAAATCAAATGTACAAGGTGATATAGGTACAAATAATACTTTGAGTTTAAACAATTTGGCAGATGGTGAGAAAATTTGGGTAGAATTAACTAGTAATGCTAGTTGTTTGGATAACAATAACCCTGTTTCATCTAACCAAGAAACAATTGTAGTAACAGGATCTTTAAGTCCAAGTATTACCATCACATCTAATAAGACAACAATTTGTGCAAATGAGTCTGTTAATTTCAGCATTACACAAGAAGAAAATCAAGGAACGTTCCCTACTTATCAATGGAAATCAAGTGTACAAGGTGATTTAGGTACAAACAATAATTTAAATTTAAACAACTTAGTAGATGGTGAAGTAATTAGCCTTGAATTGACTTCTGACCTTGCATGTGTTAGTTCTCCAACCACAACATCTAATGATATTGTAATTAATTTAACAAGTAATATAACTCCTATTGTTGCAATTACAGCCATTACTCCAACTGCAATTTGTAATGGTGATGAAGTACAAATTGAAATAACACAACAAGATGGTTCTGGAGATTCTCCAAGCTTTGATTGGTTAGTTAATGGAAATTCTTCTGGACAAACAGGTGAAACATTCTCTTCTTCAAGTCTTGTACAAGGAGACGAAGTAAGTGTAAAGATGACTTCTTCATCTTCTTGTGTATCATCTAGTGAAGATACTTCTAATGAAATTGAAATTACAGTAGGTGCTCCTACTACTCCAACAATTAGTATTAAGGCTGACCAAAGTTTCCCTATCTGTGAAAACACTAGTGTTACTTTTAGTATTAATAATCAAACAAATGAAGGTAATAATCCTACTTATCAATGGTTCATCGGAGCTAATTTGGAAAGCACAGACCCTACATTCACAAGTTCATCATTAAAAGATGGTGATGTAGTAAGCTTAGAATTAAATGTAGCCGAGACATGTGTAACTACCCAAAAAGTAACATCTAATCTTATTCCTATACAAACAACAACAGCAAATATTCCTACTGTATCAATTCAAGTAACACCAAGTACAACAATTTGTGATGGTGATGCGATAACATTCTCTGTTGATTCAAAAAGTTTTGAAGGAACAAATCCAAACTTTGTATGGCTGGTTAATGTTAGTGAGTTTCCTGCTGAGACAAACGAAACATTTACAAGTTCTTCTATTCAAAACAATGATAAAGTGGAAGTTAAAATGACTTCTAATGATAACTGTATTAGTCAAAGTGATGTATTATCAAATGATATTGTGATGACAGTTACTAGTTCTTTAGAACCAACAGTAAGCATTGCATTAGAAGATGGTTCTTCAAGCAATATTTGTAATGGTGAATTGGTTGAAATGAAGGTTACAGGAAGCACTGCTACTACAACCAACACTGTGTACACTTGGAAAATCAATGGACTTGATGCTGGACAAACAGGTGAAACATTCTCTTCTTCAAGTCTTGTACAAGGAGATAAAATAACTGTAGAAAGCAGCAATTTAAGTAGTTGTGCAAACACTCCAACAGCAATCTCTAATGAAGTAGAAATTAACATCATTAGTCCTATCACTCCTCAAGTTGGAATTATTACAAACCAGACAGGTTCAGTATGTGATGGAGAAGATATTTCTTTCACTATTAACCCAATTGAAGTAGGTTCAAATCCAACATATGAATGGTTAATTGATGGTGTACCAACTGGAACAACGGGAAATACCCTAGATAACAGTTTAGTTAGTCTTGTGAATGGTAACAATGTTAGTGTTCAATTAACAGTTGCAGAGAATTGTGTGAATGGCAGTAAAACAACTACCTCAAACCAAGAAACAGTTGCTATTACTCCTTTATCTACTCCAAATGTGTTCATTGATGTGAACACCAATATAAGTTGTGAAAATGGAGTAGTCATTGCTTCTGTAACTTCAAAAGATAATGAAGGGAACACTCCTACTTATGTTTGGAAAGTAAATGGACAAATTAAAGGAGGAAATTCTGAGACTGAGGCATTAATTATGGAAAGTACTGGTACAAAGAATATTCAAGTAGAAATGACATCAAATGCTGAATGTCTAACCACTACACAAGCTCTTTCTAATATTATAGCAATTGATGTTCAATCAACCATAACACCAAGTATTACAAATATTATTGGTAACCAAGAAATTTGTGAAGGTACATCTTTAAACTTACAAGCAGAAGTTAGTCATAGTGCTCCAACTTTCGAATGGTTTGTTGATGGAACTTCAGTAGCAACAGGAATTAGTCATACATTTAATAACTTGACAGGTGGTGAGGAAATTAAACTAGTTTCAGGCACTACAAATACTACTTGCCTTGATCCTAATAATAATTCTGATGAAAAGACAATTACTGCACAAGTTGTAAATCCTACAAATCCAAGCATAGTAAGTGCTAGTGGTCAAAACATCATACAATTGTGTGAAGGGGATAATGAAACATTAAATATAATAAGTGCTAATGGTACTATTCGATGGTATCAAGAAAGTGGTGTTGAATTAAGTAATGAGCAAGGAAATAACAGTATTACTGTAACAGAAGCAGGCAACTACTTTATTACTACAACAGAAACTCCTTGTGCTGCTCAACCATCAAATAAAGTTTCAATTGAAATTATCAAAAAGCCTAGCATTACAATTAATGGTTCAAGTGACTTCAGTATCCTTGAAGGGAAAACAATCAATTTAGAAGCTAATGTACAAGATTATACAAATATTAATTGGTTAGATACTCAAGGAAATTTATTGAAAGAAGGAACAACGACTTATCAAACAACTGCTTCTCAGTCTCAAATAATTGTTGCTTCTGCGTATAACACGTTAGAAAACTGTTCAGCAAGTGTAATGAGCAATATTACTGTGATTGATAAAGTAAAAATGCCAAATGTATTTACTCCTAATGGAGATGGAATTCATGATGTATGGGAAATTACTGGAATAGAAGGTTATCCAGATGCTCATGTACAAATTTTCACGCAGTGGGGACAAACTGTATTCGAAACTTATGGAAATTATGCAGAGAATCCTTGGGATGGTACCTACAATGGTAGTGATGTTACAATAGGAGTATTTTACTATGTAATCATCTTAAATGATGAAGCAGGAATTGAGGCTCCAATGACTGGAGAAGTTCATGTAATTAGATAATATTTTCAATGCAAAAACAAAGAGGCGATTCAAATTATGAATCGCCTCTTTTGTTATACTGTAATTTTTTGCTGAAAAATCTCACCTGGATACACACAATAAATTGGAATATCCAAAGCATATTTTTCTGATAATTCTCTCACTTTTTTATCAATCTCAGAAGAAGAATAACGAGATGAGAAATGACCTAAAATCACCTTCTCAACTTTTGAATGGCTTAGCATTTCAAAAACTTCATCAATTACACTATGGCGATTTGCTCTTTCTGGATGTTTTTCTAATTTCTCTAAAAAAGTAGCTTCATGGATCAATAACTTTGTTCCCTCCCATTTTGATAAGTCATCAACAGGAGTATCTCCAGAATATGACAAAATATTGGTAGCAATTTCTTCGGTAACAAATTCCCTTCCTTTATTTACAATGATGTCTTTCAATTCATTTTTAGGCATTGAAAGAAATTCTTGTTTAAGTTTTCTCTTCTTTTCATAAACCTTAAAACTCAAACTTTTATTCATACCTGAAGCACAAGGAACGTGTTCATTGCGAAAAGCCTTTACTACAATATTATCCTTAATCTCAATCTCCTCCCCTGATACAATACTTTGCCAAACTGTACCTGCCATGTGTGGATCAAACTTTTCAAAAAAACGTTCCAAATTAGGAAATGAACCACAATCTTTTGGGTAATAAATAAAAGGAGCTCCATCTCTTGCATTCAACTGATTGAATTGTAATAAACCTCCCAAATGATCTCTATCTGCATGAGAAATAAAAGCATGATTAATTTTCCTACTTTTTTGAAGTAGACCAGCCATTAAACCATCTCCCCCATCAAACAATAAACCTAATTCTTCTACAAAGTACCATGTAGCAAATAAAGCAGTTGAATATCCTTTGATACTTAAATTCATAATCTTTCTCTCCAATCCAAATTATTGAGTAATTCCATACTTGCCATCTCTATATGAATTACTCTTCTTCTTTCTTCATTTATTGTTTTATCTGAAGCATGAAAAAGCAATGGTTTCATCAACATAACAGCTCCTTGATTACACTCACAAATAACTGCTCTTTCATAATTAAGATTTACTTCATCTTTTTTGATAATTCCTAATTGATGGCTTTGAGGAATTACCTTTAGAGCTCCATTATCTCGAGTTGTATCATCCAGATGAATCCTCAATGTGATGATATTTTCCAAAATATTTTGAGGAGGCAAAACAGCATATTCACCTTTCTTACAGGTCCAAGCAGAAAACCCTTCCAACTCCTCTTTTTGATTTACTTGAATCATCAAATCTTGATGCCAAATCACATACCAATTAGACAAAGGAGGTTTATCAAAATAAATGGATTTCACCACAAAATAGTTTTCCTTTTCATTAGTATGGTCTTCAATCAACTTTTCAAAATTCTTAGTAAAAATCAACGGTACCAATTCTGGACATTCTCCTAAAAAATTACGAATAGCAAATAAGTCTTGTTGCTTTCTAAAATGCTCATTTTCTCCTTCTGCTGACTTTTTCTCAATTACAGTTAAGATTTCCTGAATTTCTTCAGCAGAATAAATATTTTCTACAAGAGCAAAACCTTGTTCTACAAGATGATTTTTCATAATGACCTACAAACAAAAAAAGCTGTCAATAAATGACAGCTTTAAAATTCATTAATTACAATAATTAACTTTTTCTTAATGCAACTGCAATTGTAAATAAAATCCCTACAATTAATGGAGTTCCCATAAATAAAACTGCCATTGCAAATAATAATCCCTGTGGTACGTCAAACATAATAGAATATTTTTTGTCCTAAATTATCGTTTTATGTAAGCAAATTAGTCAATGTTTTAGTAATAAACAATCCTTATGAAAAGGATTTTATTCAAATTAACGTCTAGGCTCCCATAACCAAACTCCATTCGAGAATACATAACCTACTTGCCCCCCTTTTCTAACTTGTAAAATTGTAGGAGTGATCTTTTTCACCTTCTCATAGTTTGGATCTAATACTTCGTCACCATTGTGATTTCTAATTCCTACAAAAGTACTTACCATTACCTTGTAATAGCCATCCTCATATTTAATTCCAGCATAATGATCAGAAAGAGCTGGCGTACCTGTTACATCAATCAAACCATAACCATTATTCGTACGAACAACTGCATAACCTCCTTTAAAAGGTTGAGCTTTTACAAAAGTCACAGGTTCTGATTCTTCTGTATGAAATGCCTTTTTACCTTCTTCATTTAAGTAGAAATAACGATAGCGAACTCCATCAACAACTTTATATTTATCCTTCACACAAACTAGTCCATTTGAATAAATTGCTTTATGATAATCTCCAAGTCCTCTAATTGCTAAACCTTCAGCACTAATCATATACCATGTTTTTCCTTTTAGGTGATATGCCAGAGCAAAACCATCTTTGAAGTTTGTTACTTCTTTATACATTGGTTCAATTACCCAATTAAGGTTTTTATCAATAAAACCCCATGCTTTAGAACGAGTATTTACATTGTATCCTCTTGCTGCTGCATAACCGTTATTGAAAGGGCGAATCTCATAAAAACGAGCTGTCTCTTTTTTAACAACTTCATAATCATTTCCTTTTACCTTCTTATAAGTAAAAACTGTATGATTATCATTTGGGCTTAATATCTCTTTACCCTCCATATTAATAACACCATACTTACCTTTCAATTTAACAACTGCTAAACTGTCATCTGAAAAAGGACTGATGTACTCATATTTTTTTGTAATCACTTTCCCCTTTCCATTAACTAGAACAAATTTCTTTTTTCGTTTACTTTTTCTAGCCATTGCAAGATTATACTCATTGAAAGGACTTACCTTATGATATTTTGCAGAAAGTACCCAATTACCTTTTACGTCAATCAAACCAGTCTTTGATTTTTTACGAGCAATTGCTAATCCATTTTCTTGGAAAGGGCTTGCTTTCTTAAACTTTTCCTTAATGATAAATTCCCCTTTCTTATCAATATATCCATACAAGTGATGTACTTTCACAGGAGCTAATCCATGGGAAAATTTACCTGCTTGTTTATAGATAAACTTAAGTGCAGTATCTTGTTTTGGAGTAATGTATCCCCAACTATTTTTGACACGCACTGGAGCAATTCCTTCTCCAAATGGTCCTGCCGTTTGAATTGGTAAACCTTTATATGTATTTCCTAATGTGTCAAGATACATCCAATGAGAACCTTGCTTTACAGGAATCATTCCATCACTTTCTTTTCCTACACCACGATAAGCTACATCAGATATTTCACGCCCATATCGGTTTGCAATTCCTTGTCTTTTTTGGTAAGAATATACATAAAATAAATAATTATCATCGGCCAACCTCACTGGTTCTATACGCCCATATTCAATAGGAATAATTGTATCATTCTGCTCACTTAATACCCCCCAATAAAAACGCTTTTTCTTAGATCTTCCAGAAGATTGAACAACTTTTCCTACAATTGCTCTATCCCCTAAGAAACCATAGACATTATTGTATTTAGGGCTAATTTTCATATTACCATCACGATCAATATAACCCCAATGACCACCAGCTACTTGATTATTTCCATAATCATTTCCAGTTCTATTAGCAATAATTACTCTTCTCCAAACACCATCTTCTTCTGCCTGACTTTTAACTTTAAAAACCTCTTTGATTTTTGAACGACCTCCAACATTAATTGGAGCGTATCCATTCTCAGCAAAATCTCCTACATAAGAAATAGATGCTACTTTTGATTTTCCTCCAATTTCTACAGTGAAGTTGTAAAGAGGGCGTATTTTATCTCCATTTCTGACTAATAAACACTGACGACCACCTACCAAAATTGCTCTTGCTACATTTCCATAATAAAAGTCTTCCAACTTAATAACCCAATATTGAGCAGGTAAAACAGACTTAGAATGTGTAGCATCTTTCTTTAAATTGATACCAACAGACCCTCCTTGATATACTTTTTCAAATGGGTGTTCATACACTCTTTCTTTCTTCTTTATCTTCTCTTTTTGTGCAGTTGTACTTGTTGTTTGTGTACGAACAACAGGCTTTCCTGAGAAATTAGAAGAAGTCCATCTAAATTTTCTGAATCCCTCTCCTTTTAGCTTTACAGTAGCTACTTGTTTCAATTCTGTTTGGTCAACAATACGACCAGTATCATCTAACTCTAGAACAAGTACTCCTTCTTTATCATAAAGCTTTACATTATCTTCATCAATTACAATATTTTTAAAAGTACGCTTAGTCACCCACTCTCCAGTAGTTTTCATTAACCTAACTTCTTTTTGTGGAGTCATTGCAAGGAAATAATGTGCATTAAAGCCTGCTATTCTTAAGTATTTAGGAGCAATAATTTCTTTTCCTCTACGATTTACCAAGCCCAATAGTCCTTTCTTTGTCACCCAATAACCACCATTAGGACCAGGAGCAATTTTAGAATATTTAGGTTCTATGATTACATTTCCTTCAAAATCACCTACACCAAATACATTTGCCTTTCGCAATAATAAAAAGTTTTTATACTCTTCAATATAATTATAATATTGCTTAAAAATAGGTTCGTAAGTATCCAGCTTTAATACATTCCAACCATTAAATGATTCTCGAATACGAATCAATTTTGAACCATCCTTCACTAAATGAGCTTCTTGAATATTATATTCTGTTTGTCGTTCATTCTCAATATTAAACAAGGCATCCCCTCCTTGACTCTTAAATTCACAACGAACATGCGGATATCTTACAATGTAGATTGAATCATGAATTTCTGGTAACAAAAAGTTTCCTGTAAAACCAAAAAGACCCATTCTATCCCCCTCATTGGTTACCCACAAAGTAGAATCATGATACTGAACATCTTTATAAACAGGAGCAATTACTTCTTCTCCTTTTTCACGAACAACACCCCAACGTAAACCTTTACGAACACCATACAAGTTGATTGAACCTTTGTTATAGAGAACATTAATTGTCTTGTAATCCAGTGGTGTTTTAAAACCTGTTGTCAAATCAATTGCTCCCCACATTTCACCATCCAAAACAGCAATATGTGTAGAATCTAATGAACGAATATTATCATACTGACAAGGAACAATTACTTTATTTTGTTTTGTAATCATTCCAATTTTTTGGCGTTCACGCACCATAGCATAGCCATACTCATCAAATTGTCCTACTTGTTCGTACCGTGGAGGAATTACTACATTTCCTGTAGTATCAATAAACCCCCAAAAATAGTTTTCTCGAATAGGTAACAAGTCTTGAGCAATGGCCTGAAAACCAAAAGTTAATAACAAGAATAAGAAGCTAAAGTGTCTCATACTATATTTGTTCAATGTCATAGCTAACAAAAATACACATAAAAAGACAAATCATAAAATTTTTTATCTTCTTGGTTTCCAAAACCATACACCATCTTTATACAAATAACCTATTTTACCACCCTGTCTTACCTGTAAAATGGTTGGGGTTAGTTGTTTGATTTGTTCATATTTTGGTGGTAATATCTCTAATCCATTTTCATCCATAATCCCCACAAAAGTGCTTGAAGACACCTTATAAGCTCCTCTGTAATATTGAATTTTGGTATAATAATCTGGGAGGACTAAGTTACCTGTGATGTTTATCATCCCATAACCATTCTCTGTTTTGACTACTGCACAATTTCCTCTAAATAATTGTGCTTCTTTAAAATACAATATGGAGTCATTACCTGTATAAAATGCCTTTTCACCCTCTTTACTCAAAAAGAAATAACGTTTTCGAATTGTATTTCCTACCTTAAAAACCTCTTTTACTCTGATAAAACCATTGGCATAATCAAGGTTTTTGTATTGACCAATATTCTTGATTTCTAAGTTGTCAAAATTCACCAAATGCCAAGTAAGAGAATCACTGTAGTAAGCAATACCATAACCATCATCTGCATCTCGTACCTTAAAATAGATTGGTTCAATTACCCAATTTAGTTTTTTATCGATTACTCCCCAACGGTACACCATACTACCATTACTTGCTTTTATTCTTGTTCGAGCCCAAGCACGTCCTTTTACAAAAGGTTTGATTTTTTGAAACTTTGAAATTTTCACTTTTTTATTCTTAGTTTCTAAGTTACCAGTAACAATGTTTTTGCTACGTTTTGTAACAATAATGGTCGTATCATTATCTTTAGGGTTTAGGATTTCATTACCATAGATATCAATGATACCAAACTTTCGATTTCCCCATTTAATCTTTATTAATTTATTACCTCGATTGAACTGTATACCTTTCTTTTTCCAGGTAACAATTGCAACACTGTCTTCTGAAAAATCATATATTTTTGAATACTTTCTTTTACTAATTTCCTCCCCTTTATTGTTGACTAAAATGTACTTTCTTTGTAACCTACTTTTTCTCGCAGTTGCTACATCAAGCTTATTGTAAGGATTTACCTTATACATACGATTGCTGGAAATTGTCTTTCCTTCCTTATCGATAATTCTGTATTTGGTTCTCTTTTTCGCGTATGCCAAACCATTTTCTTGATAAGGTAAAGCCTTTCTAAATCGTTTGCTAAAAGCAGGATTTCCACTTTTGTCAATGTAATAATAGCCAAACTTACTTTTGACAGGAGCCAAACCATGAGCAAACTTTTCTGCACGTTTGTAACCAAAAGAAATCACAGTATCTTGATTTCTATCAATATAACCCCAACTGTTTTTGATACGAACAGGGGCTAATCCTTCTCCAAATTCTCCAGCTCTTTGAATATCCAGATCCACATACTCATTACCCAAACTATCTACATATCCCCAATATTTCCCTTTTCGAACAGGAGTCATTCCTTCACTCTCTACTCCCAAACGAGTATAAGAAACATCAGAAACTTCTTGTCCATATTTGTTAACCAACCCCTTTAACTTTTTGAAAGAATAGACATGGTAAACATGAGTATTTTCATCAACTTCTACCCTCTTGATTTCACTATAACGAATTGGAATAACTTCTCCTCCTTCTGTATCAATCACTCCCCATTTTTTTGATTTCAAAGTAGAGTATCCATCTTTTGTAATAGATTCTTTACAAACCATCGCTTTGCCATCATGAAAATCTCTAGCTTTGGTATAAACAGGAGGAATTACCATTTCTCCTTCTGTATTGATATATCCCCAATATTTTTTTCTTTTACCTAGTTGAATTCTTGCTAAACCATCTTCTGAAAACTTACCAACAAACATGATAGGTAGTTCTTCTACTTCGTTATATCCAACTGACACCATAAAATTGTAAACAGAACTCAAGCCATTTCCATCACGAATCAAGAGACAAACACGATTAATCGTTTTTGCAACTGTAACATTTTGATAATAGAAATCATCAATTTCTAAAACAGAAAATTGAGGATTGAATAATACACGAGAATGAGTGCTATCTTCTCTAAAATTTACTCCAAAAGCCCCTCCTCTTTCAACAGATTCAAAAGGATTATCATAGATTTTCACACGTTGAACCTCTTCTTCCTCTACTTCTTCTTCAGTTTGTTGATTTCGTACAACTCTTGTAGGGATATTTCTTCTTGGCAGAGTATTCCAATTAAAGTTATTCATATTCCCTTTCACTCTAATTGTCTTTACTTGCTTCAGCTCAGTTTGATCAATGATTTTTCCATCATCATCCAATGATAAAACCAATACTCCCTCTTCATGATATAGCTTAATATTATGGTCTCCCACAAGCACATCTGTAAACGTTCGAGAAGTGGCAAAACTCCCATCTTTTGCAAAAATTTGCACCCTTTCTTCATCATTCATCGTGATAAAGTATTGCTGGGTTAAACGAGCAATTTTTTTGTATTTTGGAGGAATTACTTCCTTACCTTCTTGGTTTACCCAACCCAACATATCTAAAAAAGTAACCCAATAGCCATTTGGTTTTTTAAGTAAAATAGATGGATAGAGTGTATCATATTTTGGTTTGATCAAAACATTTCCTTTTCCATCTCCCAAACCATATTCTTCATTTTTCTTAAGAACAAAGTGGTCATCAGTAGTAGGAAAAATATTTTCATAATCTCTTAAAAAAAGTTTTTCATAATTATCTGGATTCAAGACATTGAAACCATTACTTGGTTCATTTACAATCAAAAAGCGATTATCCTTACACCAATTTACAGAGTGATAATCATAATGAGTCCCTTTCCTTTTATTTATATTATATATAGCAACACCCCCTTCTTCACCATGAGCATAAGCCAATACATGAGGAGGTAGTATTTTTAAAGAATCATGAAAAATTGGTAAAAGCTTAGTTCCTTGTTTATCAACAATCCCGTGTTTTTGCTTGGGAGTTGTAGCAATAAAAGTTTCTGTGGCTTGATGATAATTTATGGATTCATATTTTGAAGCTAATAACTCTTGTCCTTTTTCTCGAACCAATCCCCATAAACGATTTTGCCTCACAGCATAATAAGATGTAGAGTCATCAGAATACAATACCTTTGCAAACTCATATTCAGCAGGTGTACTGGCTAAGGAAACAACATTCAAAACACCCCAAAGCTTCCCTTGTGAAATAAGAATATGGCTAGAATCCATCATTCTCAAATTTTGATATTCACAAGGTAATATGACCTTATTCTCTTTATTAATAATTCCTGTCTTATGGTTTTTACGAACCACAGCATAACCATATTCATTAAATTGCCCCACAGATTCATAAGCAGGAGGAATCACTACATTACCTAGTGTATCAATAAATCCCCATTGATAATTTTGGCGAATAGGCAATAAGTCTTGTGACCAAAGCAAAGAAGAAGCAAAACTTATAAAAAAAAGAAAAAGTATATTTTTCATGGGCAAAAAAGGCTTAAAGTAAGTACCCAAAACTTATTAGGTTTTGGGCACTTGTTGTGTTAAACTATTTGACAAAATATATCCTTACAAACTATCAATCAATTTTTGAACAGAAGAAACTGTCTTATATTTCTCTCCAGCAATTACAGTTGGTAACGTTAGCTTCTTGTCTGTACTAATTTTTTCAAAATCGAGAGAAGCAACCACATTCTTGTCTACATAAGCAATTCGACCATCTTCTAGTGTAATCATAATTCTGTTTTTGGCAACAGGACTAATAAAAAATGTCTCTTTCAATTCTTCTGGATAAAATGTATTGGTCATTGTATATGTATTGTCTCTACCTTGCCATACATTTCCAAAGTCAAGAGAACTAATTACATGGGCTGTTTTTGGAGTTACTTCCTTGCCATCCAACATAAAAGTAGCTTGTGCAACTATTAATGAATTTTGTACTTCAGAAATTGTTTCTTTATTCTTCTCAACCATCAATTTGTATTCTTTACGAGAAATTGGTTTATCAGTATTCCAAACTCCCATTGTAGTTACGTTTACATCTCTTAGATAGTCAGCAATCAATACTTTTCTTTGCTCTGTTCTTTTGCGCTTTTCAAATTTTTTCTCAAATTTCTCCATTTTTTTCAAGAATTTCTCTTGTGCTTTTGCCAAGTTCTTCCCTTTTAGCATTGGAGAAACCTCTGTTTTGAAGATCCTTGTTCTACCTTTGTATGTTCCTTGCAAAGTCATAATATAAACACCTGACTTTTCTGTAGAAGCTTCAATTTTAATATCATTCCATTCTTCTACATCACTCATCAATCTACTGTTAGCAGGATTAGTAGCTTCATCAGTTCCTACATATTGCCAAAACACATTTTCAAACCCTTCTAATTCCTCAAACTCCTTTACATCAAAATCCAAGTCAAAAGTATAAGCATCTTTATCAAACTGTAGAGGTTCAACCGGTTTGATTAATTCACCAGCATTTTCCAAAGAATCAACTAATTCTTGTTTCACAGGATTATCAGCTACTTGTGGAGCTCCTTTATAAATCCATGCTCCTTGACGTTCATCCATTTCAAGTACAGTTTCTCTTGTCACAGTCATTTGTGGAGATAACTGAAGAATTGGCAAAAATCCAGCTTGTTCTACTTTCTTTTCTTCCTTTTCTGCAAAATGATAAACATTATAACCTTCTCCATTTGTGAAAGAAGCCAACTTCACATCAATTGCTTTTCCTTGATTAAGCTTCAACTCTTTGTTCTTCTTGTCTAAGGCACGAATTTCAAACATTCCTGATGTAGCAAAACTAGAGTGAACTCCTGCACTATCATAAGTCATAGGAATACCACTTGCCAACACTTCTGCTGGAGTATGAAATTCACGATAACAAATATCAACTGGCTCTGTCACTTCATTTCCATTGGCATCTACAAATGCACTTGCAGGAATATTGATCCTAGTTCCATTTGACAATTCAATAGTTCTACTCTCTTGTGGATTGATAGTATAAGTTTGAAAAGGAACTTTCACGTTTGCCAAAGGAGGAGTAATTGTTGCTTTTTCAATGAGAGTAGCAGAAGACAAAGTATTATTTCCTTCTTGAGCAGAAGGATTACAAGCAAAAAGAATGGAGGCAATGCCTAAACCTAAAATAACTTTTTTCATAATGTTTTATTTTTAAATGAGTGCAATTTTCAATTTATATTAGCTTAATGTCAAAAAATGAAAAAGGTTACCCTCCCTTTTTTATTTTTTCTTAAATTGTATAAAAAATTATCCATCACAAATTCAGAAAAACATGGCAAATATCAAAATTGAAAGACGAGGTTGGTCTGATACTTTTTCACAAAGAGAAGCTGTTTTATTTTTAGAAAGCTTAGATAATCAAACACTTACACAATACATCATTGATTATCATGGGGAAAGTTTAAATGGAGAAAGCTTTTTGGAAAGAGTTAAAAAAGAAGAATACAAGACTGTACAACCTGCTCAAAAAGATTTTATAATTGTTCAAAATGAAGCAGGTGCTTTGTTTTTTGAAAACCAAGATTTATCTATTCAAATTAGTAGAAAGCAATTTCAAGAAATGCTTCAAAAGAACTATTTGGAAAAATTAACGGTACAAGAAGAAAAAGCAATACAATTTTATCAGAGTCAATTATTCTAACTCATGAGAACAAATCAATTATTTAAACGAGGTATCAATAAAGTAATGTTGGTGCCTTTTTTTATGCTGTTTATGAATTTTTATACACTGGCACAACAGCAATTAACTCTATCAGGAGGATTTCGATTTTTACCTATTCACTCTAGAGGATTTAGAGAACCACTGGGGGTAGATGATAAAGCAGGTACTTATGTTCAACAAGTCACTCGCTTCAATGTAGCTTATGAAGATTCTTCATACAAGGCATTTGTCATGCTCCAAGATACTAGAATATGGGGAGAACCTAGCTTCACAAATGACCCTTATAAACTAGGAGTGTACCGTGCATGGGTAGAGAAAAAGTTTACAAATAACCTTTCTTTAGAAATTGGTAGAAATGAATTTAAATATGATGACCAACATTTATTAGGAGCTAGAGAATGGGCAAGAAACTTGGCACATGATGGAGTTCGATTAAAGTATGAAAACGATAGTACCCAATTCAAAGCTCATGCAATGTTTGCGTATAGTGCGAATGGAGTAGAATTTAGTCGCCAAGAATATGGACGTGGAAATTATAAATCGTTTCATGCTTTATGGCTAAACAAAGAATACAAAAGTGTAAAATCTTCATTGATCTATATCGGTAGAGGGCAAGACAAAGATTCTACAACAACTACTGTCTACACACATACTTTTGGGACAAACACAAAATTTTCAATTACTCCTAAACTCACACTTACAGGGATCTATTATCATCAATTGGGCAAGAATCAGCAAGACCAAGATGTAAATGCATTCTTGACTTCTGTAAACTTAAAATATGAGATTAATAAAAAATTTAGCTACACAATAGGAACTGATATTGGATCTGGAACAGCTGCAAATACTACTGAAACTGAAAATAATACTTTTGACCGTATGTTTGGTTTGCTACATGGTTATTTTGGATATACTGACTTATTTTATGTTCGAAGACCTGCTACTGAAGGAGTAGAAGATTATTATTTAAAACTATTATGGAAGCATAACAAGAAGTTTTCAATCAAAAATCACATTCATTGGTTCAGAACACAACAAGCTTTTGGTAACAATCACAGAGAATTGGGTTTTGAGAACAATATTGTATTCAATTATAAATTTTCAAAAGATGCAACCCTAAGTTTGGGACATGCTATTTTCTTTGGTGGAAAGCATTTTGAGGAATATTGGGGAAAAGAGATCAAAGAGACTCAAATGCTTTTTATGATGTTTAGTTTTAGACCTACTTTTTTCAAAAAATCTTTCTAAGTCAATGAGTTATATTCAGATATATATTGAAAATCAAGAAATCGAAGTATTAGAATCTATTCACTTCAAAGAAGAGCAAAAAGAATACAAAGATAATCTTGAAAATGCTCAATTCCATTCTTGCCAATCTCTAAGAGATATTTCTGCCTTACCTCCTACTATCAAACGAATTGAATTTCACGGAATTCCTCATGTAAATGAATGTTTATTATCCATTGGAAATCAACTTCCAAATTTAGAGTTTATTTACATTTCAATGAGTAACATCACTGAACTTCCTTGGATTAATTTATTTCCTCAACTCAAAAGAATAAATATTTATAGTCATGAACTAAGCAAACTCCCACAAGAAATTACGCATTGCCAAAACTTAGAAGTGGTAAACATTTCTGAATGTAGAAAAATAAAATGGGCTGAAGTTGTTCCTGTTCTTGCTCAATTGCCAAAGCTAAGTCGTTTGGATGTTGACTATATCAAAACAAGAAAATTTCCAATGGAAATTAGTCAGCTTCAACAAATCAAAAGTTTACATTTTGGAACACAACTCAAAAAGCGTTTTTCTTGGGATGATTATTTTGCCTTGATTCAGCAAATGCCTAATCTTAGAAGGTTTAAAGCAACTAATATAAATACTGACATTCCTAGTAGCATCAAAGAGTTAAAACACCTCGAAAAAATTCAGCTCAATGGAAATCATGGTTATTATGAAATGGATTTTCCATTGGAAGTAATGGAATTGAATAGTGGTGTTGGGGTACAACACAAAGATTCAGAAATTACTCAATTACTCAAAAAAGAACTGAGCATTGAACAAAAAAAACTTGCCTATGCTTTTCTATATCGAGGGGAATACTTAGAAAAATTATTACCTAATCCATTTCCTACAAAAGTCACACAAGAAAAATGGAACGTTTACCTTCCTCATCGAATTAGTGGCTTTACCATCAAAGAGCTAAATACTTCTTTTAAGGAAAAAAACATAAAATTCTCTACCAAGGAAACAAATAAGACAAGTCATATTGTTCTTTCTTCAAAGATCAAAGAAGAAGCATTTTATGATTTTTTGACAAAAGGATATAATTTCATAATAGAAGATTATATCAAAGAAAAAAGCTGGGAAGAAGAAACCCCATATCTAATGGAGGAAGAAACTCAAAATGAGTTTGAGGAACAAATTCTTAGCTTAATTGGAGCTTCTGATGAAGAAAATTGTTTGTTGGCTCTTAGCATTATGGAAAATGGAGGTGTTTCTTCCTATTTCATCAATCATGTATTAGCTCTCAAACTTTTTCATCCAAGCCCAAAAGTAAGAAAGCAGGCAGATAAGCTCTTTCATAAATATGGAAGTTCTTCTCTTAGAAGTTTTGTAGGAGATGCAAGTTATCGTACACGTTCTGTAAAACTGAAAGATATGGTTCGTTTTACTGACCATGAAGAGTTGGACACTGGAGAGTTTGTAAGTATTTTTCAAAATATAATTGGTAAAAATCCAATCCACAAACATATACAAGGGACTTTTTCTTTTGCCAAACTAGAAATTAAAACATTACCCAAATGCTTTAAATATTGGCAAAATACAATCAAATATTTAGACTTAAGTTTCAATAAAGAGATTGATTTAGTTTCTGTAATTGGTGATCTAAAAGAGTATCATTCTGGCATTTCAGAAATTAATCTGAATTCAATTCAACAGATTATTCCTCCTACTTTGACAGTGTTTGCAGAATTAACTTCACTTGAAAAAATACAAGCCAAAAATAATATTCTTGAGGACACAAGTATTTTTGAAAAAATGACTTTCCTCAAAGAATTAGACTTACATAATTGCCAAGTGAAAACATGGGGAAAACTGCCAAATAGTTTGCAAAAACTTTGTGTCAGTAAAAATAAACTGTCAAAAATACCAGAAGGCATTTTATCATGCCAAGGCTTACTCAACCTTAACCTTAGTCAAAATAAGATTAAGGAACTACCAGAGAACTTTCATCAGCTTTCACGCCTTAGGATATTGACACTTAACAATAATCTATTCACAGAGTTTCCTGATATTTCTAAAAATCGTTCTGATATTTCTGAATTGTATGTCAAAAGTAATCAAATTGAACGTTTAGAATTTGATCATGATTTTGTTCGACTAGCCCTTATTGATTTAACGAATAATAATATCAAAGAGGTAAACTGGAATGTTTCAATCTTTTCATTAAGAGATCTGATACTTGATAAAAATGAATTGACTAAAATAGTACTTCCTAATGAAGGAAATCTATACAAATTTTCATGTAAAAATAACCAACTCAAAGAATATCCTACCAACCTTACACTTCATGCTCCTAGAGAAGTCTATCTATCAAATAATAAAATTGAAAGTTTGCCAGAAGATTTCAGTTTTAACCCTTCAAAAATTGACTTAAAAAATAATTTATTAAGCAAAATCCCTAATTCTTTTCATAAGTACCAAAGAAGAGACTGGGGAGAAGCATACTATTTTGGGGGGAACCCAATTAAAGATAAAAAAGCAATTGAGAGTGATGCTGTGTATTATTTCTAATATTTTAGTAAATTGATTTAAAAAAATAGAATGACTATGAATAAAAAATTTAGGCTTGTTTGTTTAGGACTTTTGGTAGGTGGTTTATTTTTCACAGCTTGTGAGCAAGAAGATACTGACATTACAGATCCAACAATTTGGTTGGGAGATGGAACAGGGTTTATCCATGAAACAGAGACCTTAAATGTATTAGATACTTTTGAAATTCAAGTAGTAGCAGAAAATGGATCTGCTGACTTAACTTCTCTTTCGTTTATTAGAGGAGGAAAAGCAAATACTGCAATTGATGATTCAAACCCTTTTGTACTAGAAGTAAATGGTTTTGAAGAAAAGCAATATACTGAAAATCCAATTGACCTAGAAGGTATTGACAAAAAGGGATTTACAACAAAATGGAAATTGGTTGCACCTGCTGCTGCTGGAGAAAATACCTATGAATTTGTAGTAGTAGATGAGGATAGCAAAGAGGCAAGTGTGAAACTAACAATCATAACTACAGAAAAATAATTTTATTTTTTTGTTACCCTTCACAAAGTCAATTGTAATATATTATGAAAGTTCAGTTGTACTCTACTCCCAAATAGAGTATTTGTTTTTTCATAATAAAGTTTATTAATGTGTTTAGAGAGGTTTTTTTTGCAAAAAAGACCTCTTTTTTTATATTTAGGTACAACCAACCCAAAACCGCACATGTTAAAACCCATCACAGATAAGAGCACAACAAGTAATTTACAACCCAAACAATCTAAATATGTAGACCTTGAGATAAAAAATGGAATTCTCTATGGTACTTACAAAAATGTAGAAATAGATCTGGAAGTAGCGAAAGAAGTTGTTACTACAAGACTACAATTTCAACAAGGTGAAACATATCCTACCATTGTTTTTGGAGATAATATATTGAACGCTAATAAAGAAGCAAGAGATTATTTTGTTCAAAAAGGTGAAGAAGGATTATCTGCTGCTGCTATGGTTGTAACGGGTGTTATCACAAAAATGCTAGTAAACTTTTATCTAAAAGTAAGTAAACCGAACATACCTACAAAATTCTTCAACACAGAAGAAGAAGCCCTTGAGTGGATTATTCAATTTAGGAAGTAAACAATTTCCCTCTTTAAGTTTTTTGGCAAAAAAGCCTCTTTTTTTTATATTAGCCATTCGCTTGATAAATAAGACAGAGATGTTAAAGCCAATTACTCCAGAAAACACAGCTAATAACCTAAAAAGAAAGCAATCTAAATATGTAGAATTTGATGTAAAGGATGGAATTCTTTATGCAACATATATCAATAAAACAGAACTAGATTTAGTAGCTGCAAAAGAAATTGTAAGTTCAAGATTACAGTTTCAACAAGGCAAAACATATCCTACAATTGTTTTTGGAGATAATTTACTGAATGCTAGCAAAGAGGCAAGAGATTATTTTGCTCAACAAGGAGAAGATGGAATGTCTGGTATTGGTGTAGTTGTAACAAGCTTAATAACAAGGGTTTTAGTTAATTTCTACCTACAAGTAAGTAAACCCAATGTGCCAACCAAATTCTTCGATACAGAAGAGGAAGCTCTTAAATGGGTTGTTCAATTTAAAAAATAGTATTTAATTCAAATACATAAAAAACCTCCGCTGATATTTTAGTAGAGGTTTTTTATTTTTATAAGTACTTATTTTCCATTCATCATCATTTCTATTTTTTCTAAGCTATAATTATCTTTTGCTTGCAAATAAGCTTGAGTTGCAAAGACATCTGCTCCCAATTTCTTTTTTTCGAAAGAAGCAGAAAAACCTAGATTCATACTTTTGTAATCTGATTTTTTTGCATATTTTACAAACTGATATAACATTTGTTTGTAAATATGCTGATCTAGATAATCATAATCCATCCCTATTAACAATGGTGTATAGCAATTATCAGAAGATTTATAAGAAAATACCACAGCTACCACTTGATGATTATAACTCAATGTTAAAAATTCCCATTTGGAACTTCTAATCATATTTTCAAAAAAGCTATTAGGATAATTAAAAACGTTAATTTCTCGATTATACTCCACAACATTTTTGTACAATTGAATATACTCACTCAATTCCTCTCTTGTAATTGTATCCCTAGCTTCAAAAGTGAAATCATTTTCCTTTGAAATTACTTCTTTGCGAATATTCCTTCTTGCCTTAGCTGATAAAGTATTAATATAATCATCTTCACATGTCCATGGAGTTAGTTCAGGAATTGTACAAGTTTCTGGCATATCTAGTTTTAGGAAACCTCTTTCAACTAAGTAACTATTCAATTCTGTTTCCTGCCCTATAAAGTCTCTCAACAGAATATTTTGTACTTCTAGTTTCTCTTGTAACTTCTCTAATTCATTTAATAAAACAGAAAAAGCTTCTTTCCATTGAGGATGCTTTTGGTCAAGAAATAAATGACTACCAGTAGTTACAAAAGACCCCATTGCCAAGACGCGAGAAGTTAAGTAATAAGGTTCGTTTGCTCTCCTTTGTTCAATCTTTCGAGATACTTCTTGAGGAGCCAACATATCATCTTTCCAAATTCCATCGGTGAAAAACGTAGCTAAAATTGGATTTCCTTTATTATCTCTAATTGTAAAATAATGAAAACCCCAATTATCTTCTTTCTGCTCATTATCAATAAAAGAAGACTCTAAAAATGCTAAAGCATCCCATTCTACATTACCATTGTGTTTAAATAAAGAGTTCCAATTTTCTTTATCAAAACTAATGATGGAAGTTTCATAACGTAACTTCAAACCATGTGTATCAGCAATCGGCAAATAAGTTTCCTCCTCTTCTTTCACCTTCATATTAAAGGCATTTCGTACTTGATTTATCGTAACTTGTTCTTCTGCCAATGTAATTGGGTATTCTCTTTCAATTGCCTCTGCAAGTGCTTTAATATCTTCCATCGTATTATGACGAGAAATGGTTATTCTTACACCTGTATTCTTAATTGGCACAGCTGGAAACATTCCTAGATTTAAAAAGAAACCTGCTTTCATCATCCTCTGAACAAATCGTTGTCCTGTAGCTGGCATTCCTGTACCTATGTAAAATACAGGAGATAAATTCTTCTCTACCAAAGGAACATTCATTTCTTCCAATAAATCATTGAAATATTGTATTCGCTCTCTTAATTCATCTTGCATTTGATAAATTTCATCACTTAAATGCAATTTAGCAGAGGCAATAGCTGCCCCCAAAGAAGCTGGTTCTAATTGTGCAGAAAAGGCCAAAGGACCACCAAAGGTTTTCACCTTGCGAAAAAGTTCTCCATCTGGAAAAATAACCAATCCTCCACTTGCCCCAAAAGTTTTACTCATGGTACCTACTAGAATCATGCGTTCATGTAGTTTACCAGCAAGTTCTTCCATAATATAACCAGTACCATTCTTTCCAGCCCAGCTCATACCATGTACATCATCTACATATAAATGAAGCTTTGGATATTTTTCCATTAATTCCATCAACTCATGAATTGGTGCATAATCACCATACATGGAATAAATGCCATCAATCATGTACCAAACTGCTTCATACCTTCCACTCAGTTCTTTGACACGCCTTTCAAGCATTTCCAAATAACTATGTGTAATCATTTCTACACGAATCCCTCTTGGCTTGAGTAATTGACAAGCATTTTGAACACTTGCATGAACTTGATGATCCAAAATGACCGCATCTTCATCTCTTACTGCACTAGGAATCACTCCAACATGGGCTAGTGTCGAATTTTTAGTAATTACAGTCGGATATCCATACATTTGAAACAATAAATCTTCTATTTCTTTATATAAAGTACAAGAAATATATGCTTTGGACAGAGGAAATTGAGTTCCATATTTTTGAACAGCTTCTACCGCTCCTTTTATTAAGCGCTCATCTTGTGCTAGTCCCAAATAACTTGTTGTCCCAAAATTGAGTAAGTCTTGTCCGTTAATTTTAAAAGTTCTACCTGTATAAAAATCGTCTTCTGAATATAAGTGACTAATGCCTTGATCTTTCGATTGGCTAAGTACTTTATCAATAGTGTCAAGAAAGTGGTTGTGTTTGATTTTTGCCATAAGAAAAAAAGTTGGTTGGTATTAAAAACGAAAAAGCACCCAAAAAGGATGCTTTTTATAAAAATCAATTAATATATTATGACTTATGACATAGTTTTTTTGATATGATCTAAACAAATACCTAAAACAGTTACATCGTCTACTTGATGATAACCATTCTTCCACTGATCAAAAAATGAAGAGATTTTATCCATCTGCTCTTCGATTTGTAAACCTTTTGTTTCTTCTAAGATTTTATAGAACCTCTTAATCCCTAGCTTTCTGTCATGTAAACCTCCGAATTGATCATAATATCCATCAGATAACATATAGAATTTTAGAACTTGTGAGAATTCAAAAGTATGATTTGTATAATCTCTTTTCACTCCTTCACCCCCACCAATTGATTGTCTATTTCCTTTTACAATTTGTAAATCTTGATTTTCATCAAAATAAATGAATTTGCCTTTAGCACCTGCAAAAGTAATTTGTTTAGAATTCAAATCAATTCTACACAAAGAGATATCCATACCATCTTGGACATCTTGTAAACTCCTTGTTACTTTCTTGTGTAGAATATTCAAAATAGTATTTGGTTCATAGATACCATCAGCAATAATTTGATTTAGGGAATCATAACCCAACATACTTAATAAAGCACCTGGAACACTATGACCTGTACAATCTACAACTGCAAAAAACAATTGATTATCTCTATTGGCATAAAAGTAAAAATCACCACTTAACTTATCCAAAGGACGATAAAAAACTGAAAATCCTGTGAAAGATGATTTGATATATTTTAAGTTGGGTAAGATTGATTTTTGCAAATAAGAAGCATAACTAATACTATCTTCAATTTTCTTATTGGCTGTTGTTAAGGCTTGATTTTGAGTATTAAGATTTTGATTTACAGTCTCTAGTTCTTCAGAGTGCTCTGCCAACTTCTTATTGTTTTGTTCAATAATAATTGCTTGTTCTGCCAAAACCTGATTACGCTCCTTCTTATCTTGATATTCCTTATAAATCCAAATCAATAAACCAATAATAAATATGGAAGCAATTCCAATAACCCAAATAATTTTATCTTGTAATTGAATTACATCTTCCTTAGTATTTATTGCCTTTTTGTGTTGAATTGTTTGATTAACTAACTCTTTTTGTTGAGCTTCAATCTTATCAGCATGCAAATGTATTTTTCTAGTATACTCAGCAACTAATTTCTTTTTGTTGAAAAGTTCACTTTCCTGCTCAGCAATTTCTTTCTTTCTCTGCTGAATCTCTGCTTCTTGTTTAGATAATAATTCTTGTGTTTCAGCATATTCTTGATTGGTTTTTTGGAGTTCTCGCTTTTGCTTAGCAATATTTTTCATCTGCTCCTCAATCAATAATTTCTGAGTATTGAGTCGTTGGGTATTTTCTTCAATATCATTCACCAAGCTTTTGATTTGAAATTGGAATTTCATACTCTTATTCTTCTCTCTTTCTAGAGAATCAAGAGCATTTCCAATTTCTTCTTTCACCTTTCGATAAATTGAAGCGACATCAATTTCACTACCTCCACGCAAAGTCAATTCTGGCAAAATAGAAAGTCCTCTACCATAAATATTTGCTTTGTTGTATTCAAATGCAATAGAACCATTATGTTCATACAAATTAACCATCACATAACGCTTATCAATCGCATCATTTGTCACTAAAAGTGTAGAATAGTTAGTAGTATGTAAATCTACTTTATCTAACTTGTTATTGTATTTTTCATCAACAAAGAGACAATTGACTTCTCTTACACTCTTCACTGTCTTGAAATGATATACTCTTGCAGGAAGGTTTTGAAAACGAGGGTGAACTTTTAATAAGTTTTTGATTTTGGATAATGTAGCTGGATTATTACCTAAATAACCAATAGAAAACTCCTTCTGCTTATTCACATTTCTCCATTCAATATTTTTAATGAAATGTGATAAAAAAGCAATCTTCAAGGTACTTGCATCAGCCTTTTTTATTTGGGCATGTGCAGTGATAGATATCAACAAAAATAGGAATATGTATAACAGTCTTTTGAGATTCATCATGAGATCACAAGAATCAATTAGAATAATGAGTTACAATATAACAATTTGTACCCTAAAAAACCTAACCTCACGTACCTTATTAAGCAATATTTAACACTTTCTAAAAAAAAGAAAATTATATATTACAATAATCCAAAAAGGCAACATCAATCAATCGTAATAACACATTGAAAATCAAACTATAAACCAATAAAATCTATTAAAAAAATAGACGATTTCGGAATTTCTAATTTTTCTTTTTTTGCAGTCTTTTTTATTTTTTTGAGTGTACCTTTACAATCTCTAAAGTCACCGTATAAATACTGAACAATAGACTTAGTGTCATTACTTGCTAAATTTTGATTTTCTCTAGCTACTTGATTAGCCCATTTTAAAACATCAAGGTCTACCAAATCTTTTTGGGCAAAAAACAACACATAATAATGTAGCTCATCTGTACTTATTTTCTGTTGCTTTAATAATTCATTAATATAAACTTTCATTTTTTTAGGATCTTCTTGTCCTTTCCAAAAGTTTAATTTAATACTTGGAATATAATCCACACCTTTTTCTTCCAAAGCATATACTAATTCATCAAATTCAAATAAATTCCTTGTTTTGCCATACAAAAATGCTTTTTCCTCTGCTTCAATTTGTTCTGGTGGTTTTTTGAGGTGTAACTTCATTGCTAAATTAGCTTGGTGAGTTGCCTTTTCTTTCCAATAGCCAGATAAGTCTGGTAATTCATCATCCAATTCAACTCCAATGATATATGCTAATTCATCCACAAAATCAAGAGCAGTATGATAGCCTTCTGCTTTTCCTACTAACTTTCCTTTTTTATCTAAAATAACTACTGTTGGAAAACCTCTCACTTTGTACTTCTTTGCCAATTCCTCTCCTTCTGGCTTCTCTGCATCTAATTTGGTAGATACAAAATGTTGTTTGACAAATGTTACTACCTGCTCATCCACAAAAGTAGTTTTCTCCATTTTCTTACAGAAGCCACACCAACTTGTATAAAAATCAAGCAAGACATATTTCTCTTCCAACTTTGCTTTTGCTTGTACTTCTGCAAAACCTCCTTTCTCAAAAGGAATAGAATTTTGTCCCCAAACCACAACTTTTACCAAACAAAACAATACAAAAACAAACTTCTTCATCTTATTACTTATTTAATTTAGAGTCAAAATGCTAAAAAGAGGATAAAATCACAAACAAGGTTTTATTTTAAATATGGAATTGTTATCTTCGCGACTTAAATTATTTATTTATCACAATAAAATTTCATAAAATGGAATTGAGAAATTACGAGACGGTATTCATTTTAACTCCCGTTTTGTCTGAGACTCAGATGAAGGATGCTGTCGGTAGGTTCACAACATTATTGAAAGATGCTGGTGCTGAACTTATCAATGAAGAGAATTGGGGACTTAAGAAATTAGCTTACCCAATCCAACACAAAAAAACAGGTTTCTACAACTTAGTAGAGTTTAAAGCAACTCCTGACACAATCGCTAAGTTAGAACTTGAGTTCAGACGTGACGAGAAAGTTATGCGTTTCTTAACTGTTGCATTAGACAAATATGCTACAGCTTACGCAGAGAAAAGAAGAAACGGTTTTTCAAAATCTAATAACGAGGAGAAATAATGAGCTTAGTTAACGAACCAATCCACAGCAAAAAACACGAGTATTCTAAAAAATACTGTCGTTTCAAGAAGAGCGGTATCAAATATATCGACTATAAAGACCCTAATTTCTTATTGAAATTTGTAAATGAGCAAGGTAAAATTTTACCTCGTAGATTGACTGGTAACTCTTTGAAATTCCAAAGAAGAGTAGCTGTAGCTGTTAAAAGAGCTCGTCAAATCGCTTTATTGCCTTACCTTACAGATTCGTTAAAATAATCAGAAGAGATGGAAATCATTTTAAAGAAAGATATTCAAGGATTAGGTTTTGTAAACGATCTAGTATCTGTAAAACCTGGATACGGTAGAAATTACTTAATCCCTCAAGGTTTCGCTATCATCGCTAACGAAACTAACAAAAAGATCTTAGCTGAGAACTTAAAACAAGCTGCTCACAAAGCAGAAAAAGTTAAAGCTGAAGCTGAAGATAAAGCGGCTAAAATCGCTTCTGCATCAATCAAAATCGCTACTAAAGTTGGTGAAACTGGTAGAATCTTTGGTGCTGTTACTACATTACAATTATCTGATGCTCTTAAAGAGCAAGGTATTGATATTGATAGAAAGCAAATCTCTATTAAAGCTGACGTTAAAGAAATTGGTACTTACACTGCAAACATTGCATTGCACAAAGAAGTATCTGCTGAAGCTAGCTTTGAGGTTGTTGCTGAGTAATATATTACTTACAAAATCACTAAAAAGCGTTCTTTTCTTAGAAAAGAACGCTTTTTTATTTTAAACACTTTTTTAGAGCGATTTAGAAAAATTATAAATCCACTTTTCGAGTCGTGAATCTTGCCCTTATTTAGTAAATTTGCTTTCTATTTTCTTCCTTCACAAAAGAAAGCCTTATGTACTTAATATTCGATACCGAAACCACAGGATTACCCAAGAGTTTTAGTGCTCCTCACACAGACCTTGACAATTGGCCTAGACTAGTTCAATTAGCTTGGGAGCTTCATGGAAGCAAAGGAGAATTGATTAATGCAGGGAATTATATTGTAAAACCAGAAGGCTTTACCATTCCTTTTAATGCAGAAAAAGTACATGGTATTTCTACACAAAGAGCTTTAGAAGAAGGACACCCTCTTTCTGAAGTTTTAGAAATTTTTCAAAAAGATATTGCTCGTTCAGAATTATTAATTGGTCATAATATTGAATTTGACCTAAATGTAATGGGTGCAGAATTTCTACGAGGTGAAGTAGAAACTTCCATGTGGGAAACCAAAGAATATTGTACAAAACTAGAAACTACTGACTTTGTACAAATTCCTGGTGGTAGAGGTGGAAAATACAAATGGCCTACCCTAACAGAACTTCATACCAAGATTTTTGGAGTTCCTTTTGATGACGCCCATGATGCTGCTTATGATGTAATGGCAACATCTAAATGTTTCTTTGGATTAATCGAACAAAGATGGTTTACCCCTCTTCACGATGTTCCTTTTGAAGAAGTAATTTATGAGGCTCCTGAACTGGAAGAAGCAAACTTTGCAAAAACTACTGTTAGTACAGACAACATTGGTGGAAATGAAGAAGATGCAAAGAAAATTAAAGGAACATTTTCTCACTTGCACGTACATACACAATTTTCTATTCTTCAATCAACAACCAACATTGATGCTTTAATTAGTAAAGTTCAAGAGTTAGAAATGCCTGCTGTTGCTATGACTGATCATGGTAATATGATGGGAGCTTTTCTTTTTGTTCGAAAAGCCATCAAAGCAGGAATCAAACCCATTGTAGGTTGTGAATTTTATGTAGCAGTAGACAGGAAAAGAACACAATTTACCAAACATGAGCCTGATAAGCGTTTCAATCAAACATTGATTGCCAAAAACAAAAATGGTTATCTGAACCTTGCCAAACTAAGTTCTTTGGGATATATGGAAGGGCTTTATGGCTTGTACCCAAGAATTGACAAAGACTTAATTAAAGAATATAAAGAAGATGTAATTGCTCTTACAGGAAATTTACAAGGAGAAATTCCAAACCTTATTTTGAATGTAGGAGAAAATGAAGCTGAACAAGCTTTCTTATGGTGGTTAGAAGTTTTTGGAGATAATTTTTATGTCGAACTCATTCGTCATGGTTTGGATGAAGAGAATCACGTAAACCGTATTTTACTACAACTTGCAAGAAAATACAATGTAAAGGTATTAGCTTCTAATGATGTGTATTATAACACTAAAAATGATGCTGATAACCATGATATTTTACTTTGTGTACGAGATGGAGAATTGCAAAAAACACCTATCGGACGAGGTAGAGGTTTTCGCTTTGGTTTCCCTAACCAAGAATATTATTTAAAATCAAGTGAAGAGATGAAATTACTCTTTTCTGATATTCCTGATGCCATTAATAATATTCAAGATTTGGTGGAGCAATGTGAAGTTTATCCATTAGAACATGATGTACTCCTACCCGCCTTTGATATTCCTGATGAATTCAAAGATGATAAAGACTTAGAAGATGGAGGAAAACGAGGAGAAAATAACTATTTGAGACACTTAACTTATGTTGGTGCCAAAAAACGTTATGGAGAAGATTTATCAAAGGATATTACAGAACGATTAGACTTTGAATTGGAAGTTATTGCCAAAACAGGTTACCCTGGTTATTTCTTAATTGTACAAGACTTTACCACACAAGCCAAAAAAATGGGAGTTTTGGTAGGACCAGGTCGTGGTTCTGCTGCAGGTAGTGTTGTAGCTTATTGTGTAGGAATCACCAATGTAGATCCTATTAAGTATGATTTACTTTTTGAGCGTTTCTTAAACCCAGACCGTGTATCAATGCCAGATATTGATATTGATTTTGATGATGATGGTCGTGGAAGAATCATTGATTGGGTAGTAAATAAATATGGTCGTTCTCAAGTAGCTCAAATCATTACTTATGGTACAATGGCAGCCAAATCTTCTGTACGAGATACAGCCAGAGTTCTTGATATGTCATTACAAGAAGCCAATGCAATCACTAAATTAATTCCAGATATTAAACTCGGAAAGCTATTCAAATTAGATGATGATGCATTAGCTGATAAATTAAAAAATAAGGCAGAAGACATTCATAATGCAAATGAATTAAAACGTCTTTCTCAAGGTGATGACCTTGCTGCCACTGTGATTAACAAAGCAAGAGCCTTGGAAGGTTCTATGCGTAATACGGGAATTCATGCTTGTGGAGTAATTATCACACCAGATGATATTACTAAGTTTGTCCCTGTTTCTTATACCAAAGGAAACACCTTAATCAATACACAATTTGACAACTCTGTAGTAGAAGATGCAGGTTTGCTCAAAATGGATTTCTTGGGACTAAAAACCCTTACTCTAATTCGTGATGCTTGTCGATATGCCAAGGAAACACAAGGAGTAGATTTAGACCCAGATAATTTCCCAATTGATGACAAAGAAACATACGAGTTATTCCAAAGAGGCGAAACAGTAGGTATTTTCCAATATGAATCTGCTGGTATGCAGAAATACATGAAGGAATTAAAACCAACTGTATTTGCTGATTTGATTGCCATGAATGCCTTGTATCGTCCTGGTCCTTTGGAATACATTCCTTCTTTTATTCGTAGAAAGCACGGTACAGAACCTATTATCTATGATATTGAGGCATCTTCTAAGTATTTGAAAGAGACCTATGGTATTACTGTTTATCAAGAGCAAGTAATGCTTCTTTCTCAGTTATTAGCTGACTTTACAAAGGGTGAAGCTGATACTTTGCGTAAAGCAATGGGTAAAAAGAAATTAGATTTACTAGCAGAGCTAAAACCTAAATTCTTAAACCAAGGAGAAGGAAATGGACATAATCGTGAGAAATTAGAAAAGGTATGGACAGACTGGGAAGCATTTGCCTCTTATGCTTTTAACAAATCTCACTCTACTTGTTATGCTTGGATTGCTTATCAAACAGCTTTCTTAAAAGCCCACTACCCTGCTGAATACATGGCTTCTGTATTGAGTAACAACATGAATAATATCAAGTCTGTAACCTTCTTCATGGAAGAGTGTGAGCGTATGGGGATTCCTGTACTGGGACCAGATGTCAATGAATCTCAAATCAAGTTTAGTGTAAATGGTAAAGGAGAAATTCGCTTTGGCTTGGGAGCTATCAAAGGAACTGGTGAAGCCGCTGTAGGAGCAATTATTACAGAAAGAGGAGAAAATGGAGCTTTCAAAGATATTTTTGACTTTGCAGAGCGTATAAACCTAAGACAAGTCAACAAAAAGACTTTTGAAAGTTTGGCACAAGCAGGTGGTTTTGACTGTTTCAAAGGATTTCATAGAAGACAATATTTAGAGGCTCTTGGTGATGGTGGTTCTTTAACTGAAATTGTCATCAAGTATGCCAACAAAATACAGGAAGAAAAGAACAGTTCACAAACTTCTCTTTTTGGTGGAGGAAGCATGGATATTCCTCGTCCTAAAATCCCAAGCATCTCCCCTTTCCAAAATATGGAACAACTGAAATTGGAAAAAGAGGTTGTGGGACTTTATATTTCTGGACATCCTTTGGATCAATATAAGTTGGAGTTAAAAGAGTTTTGTACTTGTAAATTCAACCAACTACATTTATTCCAAAATAAAGAAGCATCTGTGGGAGGAATTGTCACAAATGTAAGAGAAGGACAAACCAAAAATGGAAAGCCTTATGGAGTAATTACTGTAGAAGATTATGGAGGCAAAACAGAAATGTTTATGATGGGAGACTTCTACCTCAAAAACAAAATGTTTTTGGGATTAGAAAGCTTTGTCTTCATGAAGGGAAGAATTGAAATGGATTGGCGTAAGAAAAATGAGGTAATGAACAATCCTTATGCAACTGTCAAAGAAGAAGATTGGAAATTTTCTCCTCAACGCATTAGTCCACTCAATCAATTAAAACAACAATTTTGTAAAGGGGTTCTCCTCAAATTAGATATTAAGAATTTAGATAACATGGTCATTGATGAATTATTGGCTCTATTTGAAGAACACAGAGGTTCTCACAATTTGGAGCTTGAAGTTTATCACGAAGACACAATTTTATCAATGAATTCAAGAAAATTTAGTGTAGATATTAATAGCAAGTTTGTCAATGCCCTAGATGAATTGCCTTTAACATACAATATATTAAGTTAGGAACGATGGGAAGAAAAAAGAAGAATTTCACGATAGAAAATATCGAAATCAAAGATTTTGCTGCTGAAGGAAAATGTGTAGGTAGACATGAAGAAAAAGTAGTATTTGTTTCAAATGCTGCCCCTGGAGATGTAGCAGATATTTTTATCACAAAAAATAGAAGCAAATATTATGAAGGTAGAGCAACAAAGTTCCACAAACTTTCTGAGGAAAGAGTTGAGCCTTTTTGTGAGCATTATGGTGTATGTGGAGGTTGTAAGTGGCAACACATTGGCTATAACAACCAACTTTTCTACAAAGAAAAGCAAGTACGAGAGCAATTAACTCGTATTGGAGGTTTAGAATTTCCAGAAATCAAACCAATTGTTGGTTCAGAAGAAACAAAATACTATCGTAATAAACTGGAATATACTTTCACTAACTGGCGTTGGTTCACAGATGAAGAATTAAAAGAACAAGAAGGTGAAGAATTAAATCGTAATGGGGTTGGTTTCCATATTCCCGGAAGATTTGACAAAGTATTGGACATTAATACCTGTCACTTACAAGAAGAAATTTCTAACCAAATTAGAAAAGGAGTTCGTGATTTAGCTTTTGAACATGATATGACTTTCTTTGACATTCGAAGACAGTTTGGGTTCCTAAGAAACTTGATTATCCGTACAGGAAACACAGGTGATTTGATGGTGATTGTCCAAGTATTTGAAGACAAACCAGAATGGATAAAAATTGTAATGGAGTACTTGAAAGATACTTTCCCTCAAATTACATCTCTTCAGTACATTATCAATCCTAAAGGAAATGAAACATTCCATGACTTAGATGTAATTCTCTATAATGGAAAACCATACATTACAGAGAAAATGGAAGATTTGACTTATCGTGTCAATGCAAAATCTTTTTTTCAAACAAATAGTCAACAAGCATATACATTGTATAAGTTAACAAGAGAATTAGCTCAGTTGACTGGTGAAGAAGTTGTATATGACTTGTATACAGGAACAGGAACAATTGCCAATTTTGTAGCTCACCAAGCAAAGAAAGTTGTGGGTGTAGAGTATGTAGAACAAGCCATTGAAGATGCAAAAATAAATTCTCAGATTAATAATATAGAGAATACAGTATTTTATGCTGGAGATATGAAAGATGTCTTGACTCCTAAATTCATCAAAGAAAATGGTGTTCCTGATACTTTGATTGTAGACCCTCCAAGAGCTGGTATGCATGAAAGTGTAATTGAAACAATTTTGGGTACTAATGCAAAACGCATTGTTTATGTGAGTTGTAATCCTGCTACTCAAGCAAGAGATTTGAAATTAATGACCGACAAATACAAAATTACAGTGGTTCAGCCTGTAGATATGTTCCCTCATACTCATCATGTGGAGAATATAGTGCTTCTTGAACTTAGGTAAAAAGATTGTAAAATCCACTTTTACATTTCTTATAAAAAAGCCTCAAGTCACTTGATTTGAGGCTTTTACATTTTTATGGGTAGTCTCAACAAAATACATTATGCTTTTATTCAAAAATCACTAATTTGAAAAAATCCAAAAAAGCTTTCATTTTTAGATATTGCATCTTCACATATATCAATTAATTCATTTAAAAAATTCCATACTACTGGACAAAAATAAGAAGAAGTGAAAAAAGCGTTATCTTTAGCTTCCTAGTTCAAAAAACAACATGCTTAAATCACTTCTGTCCGAAATTACAAAAGAATTTAGAAATCAAAAGTCATCTTGCTTGAAAAATGT
>JAAEPT010000062.1 GCA_024232295.1 Cytophagales bacterium | reverse complement strand
TAAATTAAAACAAAAAGTAGAAGCTTTAGCTAGGGTGGTACAACAACTTATAAAAGAAGTTCAAATAAATGCTAGTTTAGCTCAAGGTACATTAACAGCATTTCAATTACATATTGGAGAAGAAGAATGGAATAAGGTTTTAGAAGAACTTAAAGATAAAGAAAAAAGAAATACAAAAAAGGAAAAGAAATTAGAAATACCTGAAGAAGAAGAATTATCACCAGCATTAAGAAAATAATATGTGGAATAAAGATTGGAAAAAAGGAATTGATTACCCTGAATGGGGTGATACAGAAGTATACAAAAAAACAATAGGAGGAGGCTATTTATATAATGGAGAAACACCGAAAGAAGCGTACAGAAGAGTTGCTAGAACAGTTGCGAAAAGATTACAGCAGACCGAAATGGAAGAAAGTTTTTTCACGTATATGTGGAAAGGTTGGCTTTGTTTGGCGTCACCGGTTTTATCAAATACTGGTACTGATCGTGGTTTGCCTATCAGTTGTTTTGGGATTGATGTGGCTGATTCTATTATTGATATAGGACAAAAGAATTTAGAGATGATGCTGCTCGCTAAGCATGGCGGTGGAGTTGGTATCGGTATAAATCAAATAAGACCCGCCGGCGCAGAAATAACAGGAAATGGAACCAGCGATGGCGTTGTGCCTTTTTGTAAGATATACGATTCAACTATACTTGCCACTAATCAAGGAGCTGTCAGACGAGGAGCTGCATCAGTTAATATTAACATTGAACACCCCGATTTTGAAGAGTGGTTGGAAATACGGGAACCTAAAGGCGACGTTAATAGACAGTCGCTTAACATACATCAATGCGCTGTGGTCGGCGATAAATTCATGCGAAGACTTATTAAAGGAGATGGACAAGCTAGAAGACGTTGGGGAAAATTACTTCAAAAGCGTAAAGCTACTGGAGAACCATATGTGCTTTTTAAAGGAAATACAAACAAGAGTAACCCTCCAGCCTACAAAGACAACGCATTAAAAGTACATATGACAAATATCTGTAGTGAAATAGTTTTACATACAGATGAAAATCATTCATTTGTATGTTGTTTATCGAGTTTAAATCTAGCTCGTTATGATGAGTGGAAAAATACAAATATT
>JAAEPT010000061.1 GCA_024232295.1 Cytophagales bacterium | reverse complement strand
TTCATGACTTTGTATATAAAGTGTTTGATCTTCTGGATTCACTACAAATTTTCACGTTGAAAAGTTCAAACTTGAAGCACCATTTCAATTTGGAAGGACAAACCCTCAAACATATTCAAAATCAGATTTTGTTACTAATGGTTGTGTTGTTGGATCTGTAATTGTTCCTGTTCATGTGTCTGGAATTTCTGTTGTTCCTGTTCAGGTGTCTGGTACTACTACTGGAGTTGCTTCAATAGAAAATATATTTTCTACATCTGCTCCACTTGTATTCCCAAACTCATCTCTACATTTTATGTAATAGGTATAACTATTTCAATCTGATAAATCATTTATCAGTGTATCATGCGTCATATATCCTGTATACTCAAAAGATCATTCCATTGAGTCATAACTCAATCCTGAACGTGTTGAATATTTACAAGTAGCAAACTCATTTGTGGTTGCTCTGAGTAAATGACGATTTGTTCCTGATTCTTGTTCGGATTCATCTGTTACTTTTGTAATAATTGGTGCTGTATTATCATTTGTTTTTGGAGTTGGTCCATTGATTGTGTTAATCTTGTATGCTAACATCAGTGGAGCATGTGAATATATACTTAACTCGTTTCCATTTGGAAGATTTAAATATAATATCTCATTTATTGGATCATAGGCTCATCATCCTATCATTTCTTTCTGTGTTCATTTATCATTCAGAATAAATGGGGTATCAAATACTCCGTATTCATATGGTTTCACTTCATATGGAAGTTTTGTTCCATTTCTTACCTCTACTAAATCATTTACATCCCATAACCAATAATAGTTATCTCTATCTAGTTCATCCGTTGCACATGGTCATCCACATAAATTTCCATTTATTTGTCTGATTTTGTATCATCATCCTGATCTATGCATTCATGATGACCCTATCGTTACATATGTACTTGTTCATGGTACTATAAAACCATATGCTGCTCATGAGGCCTCTGTCCATAAGTCATTGGTTCATAATGCATTATATTGATCCCATTTTCTTGGACCATCTCATTGTGCAAATGGTGCCCATCATTCTGGATCATTTGTCAATATATGGCTCAAGTCAAAATCTAATAATCTTTCTGTTTCTATTGTTGATCCAACTCTACCTGCAAGTGCTTCGTCTGAATTAAAGATAAATGCACTTGGTCACATACTTGATCTCGAATTGATAGGAACAGAGCTTGATGATCATGAAACATAATCTCAACCGAGTAATGTTTGCCATTCTGTTGGAATTTCTGATATCCAAGAAACTAAATGAGCTCTTCACTCAAATCAAAATAATCCTTCTATACTTGTTCATAATAAATCACTTGGTGTATTTATTATACTTGATGTGAGTACATTATTTGCTGCTGCATTATAGTACTGGTAAGTATGAACTAAAAGTTTACCTTTTATATATGCTAAACCTCATATTCTATTATGACCTTCTGTATTTATTCCTAATCTTGATATAAAGTTTTGAAATCATTGTAGCTCCGTAGCATCTGGTAATCATGCTATATCTCAACCTTTCCCTAGTTCTGTCGGAATACTAAACTCTCATATTCATCCATGTATATTGTGACCTGGAATATAAATTGATTGTTTTTCTACATCCAATGCAAATGTTCCTTTTGAGTATCATAAATTTGACATTCAACTTGCTGCTCCAAATTTAAAGGCTCAAATATATTCAAAATCTCATTTTGTAACTAATGGATTTTGAGTTGGATCTGTTGTTTCAACTATTTCTGGTTCTGAATTTTCAACAGAATCAATTGATCATGCTATTAAGAATGATAGCTCAAAATCTTCTGTTGTTGTATTTGCAAATCTATCACTACATTTTATATAATATCTATATTCATTTCAATCTAATAAATCAGTAACTACAACTTCATGATTTAAAGAATCCGTTGTTCAGAATTCTCAAGCCATATCATCAAAATTTGTATTCATTTGATCACTGTATTTACATGATGCTTCTTCATTTGTAGTTACTTGTAAAGTAGCTGACACTGTTCATGCAGGTTGATCTCAAATAATATTTTGTATTGTAATAATCGGAGCTAAAACATCAACAGGTGTTTCTGTATTTGAACTTCCACTTCATGTTTCTGCAAAAACTACTGGATTTCCAGCATATCCATCTAAATCTAAAAGTTTTGCTTCAGGTAATAATGGAAATATTTGAGCACCTTCTATTTTTGGAAATTGATCTGTAATATTAATATTACAATCTGCTAATGATGAATCACAGTACCCTATTTCTTGGTAATTTGGGATCATATATAAATCATGTATTCCTGTACCATATTCGTATCATTCAAATATAACATCATTACGCACATATGAGTTATCTGTGTAATCATTTCCTCTCCCCCATCATGATAATAACATATCTTCTACTGAATATGTATCATCTTCACAAAAGGTAACATTACTCAATTTTGCACGTTTTGATGATAATGTTGCTCCTCCATGAACACTCCACATAATAGGGTTTTTGATTCATTTTCTTGCACAAACATACGAATCCTGTACTTCTACAAGTGATCCTGTATAAAAGGTTATTGTTTCTCCATCTACCCTTCATATTCTCGAAGGCAATTCAATACCTGCATAAATACCATAAATATCTGCATTTTTTATGATCACGTTTTTTCATAAGTAATCTCCAAACGTAATTCCTGCTGTTGTTGGATTGTATCTTCTATATTTATACTCTGATTTTCCTCTCGCGACAAAACCATCTATCGTTGTATTTGCTGATGGATACGCATAAATTCACCAATTGAAATAATTCCACAATTGTAATCATTCAATGTTATTTTCACATCATTCTTCCACGCTAGGATATTGTCCATCTCTTGAACAATACCACCAATACGTCAATCAATTTTGTACCCCATAAGCTTCATTATTTTTAAAATGTTTGATTCATAGATTATACGAGACCACTGTTTCATAATCTCATTCATGTGGTGAATCTCATTGTTTTAGTGGAATATTTACATTTCATGTATATATATTATCAAATTTAAACGCATGAGTATACACATGTCACATATACATATCTGCTACTACATTGTTTTCATAATAGTTTGCTCCTCATCCATTCAACCAAAAAGCTGAGCCTGCTCTTCATAACTTAGTTTTATCATCAAACACTTCTTCATTATCATCGTAGGCAGTAGGGTCATTTTGATCCTGTGTTCTGTTACCATTTCATCCAATAACTCTAATAACAAAGTTTTTACGGAACATATTTCCTACTTCAGACCCATCTTCTGTCACTATTGCAGCTCAGGCTACTCTATCTACGATATTATTTTCTATCAATCCATAATGTGACCCATGAACAACGAGTCACCATTTTTTATCTAAGTCATCATTTTCTTCTCCTAAATCTATTACATTTCACTTTAATGTAAACTGATACCCATTATTTTGAGCAACTTTTTTTCCAATAAGGTGATGCATATGTAAAGAATAACGTGCTTTGATATTTTGAAATGATCATACCCACTGTATATCAGTTCTTCACATATGCTCAAAAGTTGCATATCTAATATCTATATCGCTTCGATCATGAAAAAATGAATGTCATCTAATCCCCAATGGATTCTCAGATCTAAATACTACATTTCTTGTTTTGTTAATAATATGTGGTAGAAACTTTAACGATCCATCTGCATTCCTCGCTCATTTATGATCGACCAATAATGCTTCTGAAATTGTAATTGTTAATCCATCTGGTGAAATAGCTATTATTTCTACTTCCTCTGTTTCACTACTTTTCTTACGACAATTCGTTTTATCCGACATACACAGTGAAGAGTGCGGTACTAGAATAACATCCCCGACTTTCCAGTTTTCTGCGTGTGCTGAAGATTCGAGTTGAATCTGTTCATCTCACATGAGTGGTTCTGCTGACGTTCTGATAAATGCCTCTGTTTTTGCAGATCCATGAATCGTAATCTTCCCGTTTTGAGCCATGAAGGTTCTCAGGTGTTGTTTGGTATCGTTTGTTGCAAATGGTAAATCTCTGATGACCACTTCTGCTGTAACAGTATCTGAAATAGGTTCTGATTCAGTCCCTATTTGAATATATCATCCTTCCACTGCCATGAGATCTCATGTGAAGAGTTTTGTATTTTCGTTCGCGTTAAAGTACAGTTCTCCT
>JAAEPT010000060.1 GCA_024232295.1 Cytophagales bacterium | reverse complement strand
TTGATTAATGGAAACATTTCAGAATGTTGAATTCCTTTTCCTGCTGTCATCCATTGTACATCTCCAGCCATAAAACGACCCGCTGCACCTAATGAATCAGAATGATCTACAACCCCTTCTTTATTGATTGTAATTGTTTCAAAACCTCTATGGGGATGATACGGAAAGCCTGGAATTTTTGAGCCATGATACATCCTCCAGCCATCTTTGAGAGTAAAATCGTTACCTAAGTTTCTTCCTTGGAGTTGATCAAAATCTACTCCCATGTTACCATTGCCTTTGGGATATTCATCTCTGTGATAAGCACAGAATAAAAACGGGTCTTGTGTTTCCCATGGGAACCCAAGTGGCTTAATACTTTTGATCACCGATTTACTCATATGTACTGTTTTTGCAAAACCAAATTTTGATAATATTAAGATTCCAATGGCAGAAAATGAAATATTTTTGATGAATTGACTTCTATTCATCTTTCGTATTTTCGTAATACGATAAAGCACCTGAAGGACATTGGGAT
>JAAEPT010000059.1 GCA_024232295.1 Cytophagales bacterium | reverse complement strand
GCTAGTTCAAATACTGTTTATTCAACTTATGCAGAAGGAAATAAGATTTATGCAGGTACTAGTGCAGGTCTTTCTATTTCTTCAGATGGAGGGTCTAGTTGGATAACTACAACTTCAGGTCAAAATGGTTTTGCTAGTTCAAATACTGTTCTTTCAGTGTATGCAGAAGGAAATATGATTTGTATAGGTACTATTGCAGGTGGTTTATCTGCTTCAACAGATGGAGGAGTTATTTGGACAACCACTACTGCAGGTCAAAATGGTTTTGTGATTTCAAATGCTGTTTATTCAGTTTATCTTGAAGGAAATATGATTTATGCAGGTACTGCTGGAGGGTTATCCATTTCGGCAGATGGAGGAGCGAGTTGGACAACTACTTCAGGTCAAAATGGTTTTGCTGTTTCAAACTCTGTTCGTTCAGTTTATTTGGAAGAAAATGTTATTTATGCAGGTACTACAGATAAAGGATTATCCATTCTTTTTCCTTATAAGGTATTGTTTGATAATCTAGATAATGCTGCAGATAACCAAATTCAAGGAGCAACTACAAATGAACTAAGCATTAATAATTTAACATTAGATGCAGATAGTACTACTTATTTTGTGAGGGTTTCAAAAGATGGTTGTGTTCAAGAATCAAATATTGCATTGCTTAGAATAGTTCCGATTGTTACAAGGTCTACTCCTAATAATGATGAAGAAAATATAGCTGTAACAAGTAATATTGAATTAACATTTAGTGAACCTTTTACAAAAGGAACGGGAAATATCATCATTCGAAATGCTGCAGATAGTAGTGTAGTAGAAACAATTTCGGTTGTATCAGCTACCATCAATGATAGTACATTAATTATTGATCCAAGCTCAGATTTAGATTTTTCAACAACTTATTTCATCGAAATAGAGGCTGATATAGTAAATGGACAAACCACAAGTAATTCTAATCTAGCAATTTCAGAAGTACTACACTTTACAACAGAATGTCCAGATCTCATTCCTACAGCACTAGCTAATCAAAATGGAGCAGTAGGAGGTAGTGTTACTTTCTCTGTGGATGCAATCAGTGGAGCAACTTATGAATGGTATTCAGTTATTGATATGTGGGAGACTACTACTGCTTTTCAAAATGGTTTTTCTAGCTCAGGTACTATTTATGAATCTTATACAGAGGGCAATATGATTTATGTGGGGACTAATGGAGGTTTGTCTATTTCCTCAAACGGAGGAGCTAGTTGGACAACTACAACTTCAGGTCAAAATGGTTTTTCTAGCTCAAGTGTTGTTCGTGCAGTTTATGTAGAAAGCAATAAAATTTATGCAGGTACTAATGGAGGAGGTTTATCTATTTCTTCAGATGGAGGATCTACTTGGACAACAGTTACCTCAGGTCAAAATGGTTTTGCTATTTCGGATCGTGTTATTTCAGTTTATGCAGAAGGAAATATCATTTATGCAGGTACTTTACGTGGTTTATCTATTTCTTCAGATGGAGGATCTAGTTGGACAACCACTACTTTTGGACAAAATGGTTTTGCTATCTCAAATAGTATTAATTCAGTTTATTCAAAAGGAAATAAGGTTTATGTAGGTACTGATAGAGGTTTATCCATTTCCTCAGACGGAGGAGCTAGTTGGGTAACTACAACTTCTGGTCAAAATGGTTTTGCTACTTCAAATACTGTTTATTCAGCTTATGCAGAAGGAAATAAGATTTATGCAGGTACTGGTGGAGGTCTTTCTATTTCTTCAGATGGTGGAGCTACTTGGATAACTACTACTTCAGGTCAAAATGGTTTTGCTCCTTCAGATCGTATTAATTCAATTCATGCAGAAGGAAATAAGGTGTATGTGGGTACAAGTAAGGGATTATGTATTTCTTCAGATGGCGGAGCTACTTGGACAATTATTACTGCAGCTAATCAAAATGGTTTTCCAAATTCAGATTTTATTAGTTCAGTTGATGTAGTATCAAATGTGATTTATGCAAGTACTACCTTTGGTTTTTCTATACTTAGGCAATATGAATTATTATCTGATAATGTAGATGCTGGAGCAGATAACCAAATCACAGGAGCAACAACAAATGAATTAAGCATTAATAATCTGACATTAGATGCAAATGATACAGAGTATTTTGTAGTGGTAACAAAGGGAGATTGTGAACAAACTTCTCAAACAGCTGTATTAACTGTAATAAACTGTGTACCTGCTAGTGCTTCTATCATTACAGAAGAACCAGAAGATAAAGCAGTATGTGGTCTTACAGAAATCACAATTCCTACAGGTGTTTCTGGTACTAATTTATCTTTCCAATGGCAAGAAAGTACAGGAGGAGGTTTCACAGATATCACAGAAGGTGGTGATTATACCAATACAAGTTCAGCAACTATTAGCCTTAATGATATTCAATCAAAAATTGGAAATTCTTACCGATTGATTGTGAATAATAATGCTTGTGGATATGATACTTCACAAGTATCAACCATTTTCTTGTCAACTGGTGGTGTTTCTATTTGGACGGGAGCTGTGAGTACTGATTGGAGTGAATGTGGAAACTGGTCCAATGGTATTGTGCCAACAAGTACAGATTCTCTTCAAATTGCCAATGTAGAAAATAGTCCTGTCATTACTTCAGGAACAATTTCCGTTCTAAACCTTGTGATTGATGAAGATTCTAAATTTAGCCTTGCTGATGGAGCCACATTGGATGTTTATGGAGACATGACCAACAATAGTGATTCTGTACAAACCATGGGAACCATTATTTTGAAAGGTACAAATGCTCAAAGCATTAAAGGAACAGGAACTTATAATGTGCATAATTTGACAATGAACAATAGTAATGGAGTCATTGTTGATACTGATATTAATGTGAGTGGAGCTTTGGTAATTGAAGAATCAACTACCTTGAATACTGATAAAACCATTACCCTAAAAAGTACTGTTGAGGGAACAGGTTTACTGGTTCAAAATGGTGACTTTTTCAAAAATGGTAACTTTGTTTGTGAACGATTGATTAATGAAAACACAAGTTTTGGCAATTCTGCACAAGGATACCGCTACCTTGCATCTCCTGTGACTGATGCCACAGTTAATCAACTAAATGATACACAGCAATTAATCATTACACACCCTTATTCTGAGGCAAATGGTGGAAGTGGTACTCGTACCAATCCTTTCCCTAATTTCTTCTATTATGATGAATCTTTGTATTCTTCAATAGGGCAGTCAAGTGCTGTTTCTTGGGAAACTCCTACAAGCCTTAGTAATTCACTGGTAATTGGTAGTGGATATAGCATTGGTACAAATGCAGGAACAACTTTCCGTGTTTCAGGAACACCAACCAATGGTTCTCAGTCTGTGACTGTTACCAATACCTTAGGAAATGATAATGCAGGATATAACTTGGTCGGAAACCCTTATCCATCTCCAATCGATTGGGATTTGGTTTATGCTGATAATAGTAGTGATATTGGAGCTACGATTTGGTTGAGAAATGCAACCTCACAATATGGAGGTTCTTTTGTAACTTATAATGCTACTAGTCAAATTACCATACCAAGTACAGCAAGTTATGATGGAAAAATTGCAGTTATGCAAGGATTTTGGGTTCGCAAACCGACAACAGGTAGTGCAAGCTTGAATTTTGAAAATACACATAGAATCACAACTTATGCTTCAGAAGTATTTTATAAGAAAGTCCCTAAGCCACAAGTCTTGTTACAATTGACAAGTCCTGATGAGCATTTTGATGAAATTGCAATTTATGTAGATGAAAATGCGACTGATGGAATTGAAAAAGAATATGATAGTGAAATGTTTCAATACAACAGTTTGCCAACTCCATCTTTTTATTCTCTTGTGAATGGACAAACCATTAAAATCAATGGAATTGGAGTTCCTGAGCAAGACAAAGTGATTCCATTGGGAATGTACTTGCCAAAAGATGGAAACTTTACATTCTCTATCAACAATTTGGTTACAGGAGATGAAGAATTAACAATGTTCTTGGAAGATGTACAAACAGGTGAATTGCTTGAGTTGGATAAAAACTCAAGATACAATTTCTCTGGTAAGAAGGGTACTCTTGATGATCGTTTTAACATCATTATTCAGCCTAAAACAACAGTTGTTACCAACAAAGCTCAAATCATCAAGGAAGAGGTATCAATTCATCCCAACCCTACTACTGATCAAGTTATGCTTAGCTTAGTCAATGCATATGTAGGGGATTATCAAATGAATATTGTGGATGCACAAGGAAGAGAAGTTTCTTTTTTTGCATTTGAGAAAACACAAAACAGTATTTCTTTCCAGACAACATTTGATTTGCCAAGTGGTATTTATTTCATCCACTTAATTCCTACAGAAGGCAATCATACAATTGTCAGAAAATTAATTATTCGATAAACACACTAACCCCAAATGAAAAGGTATATTGATAAAATCAGTATACCTTTTTTTATATTACATCATTTTTATGTCTTCCTATTTTTTATCCAAATAGTCTAAGTGTAGATAGACATTTTACCACTCGTTACACGATTTCGACCGCTTGTTACACTCGACCCTCTTTTATTGAAACAAGCTAGATATATTGTGCGATGAAATAATTAGTTCAAGTTTTTAATCTTCAAACAATCTTTTATGAGAAAAAAACAACGATCAAAATGGCAACTATTTTTGTTGCTGCTCTTGCCTTTTAGCATGTATGGGCAAGTCCAAACTACTTCTGATGTCTATCAGGATGCAGTAGTAGGAACTTCGGGTTCTGTTACTTATCAAGCCAATACCAATACCACAGGAGTCTTGTCTTTTGATAAAAGTCAAGATTATTGGGTAAATCTAAATAGTTTGGCTGATGATTTAGTTGATGAAAGCAGGTCTATTTTTATGTGGGTGAAATCAGAGGAAAATGTAGCAACTGATAATCAAGTGCTTTTTGCAATTAACTCATCTTCAGGAGGCAATTTCGTCTTGTTCCAGATTGATAATGAAGGAGATAATATTGAGATCTTTGATGGCTCTACTCAAGATGCTTCATTTGATATGAGTGATCAAAAGTGGCATTATGTGGGCTACACATATGATGCCTCTTCAGGAGAGACTATCATTTATATTGATGGTTTGGAGAACCTTAGGTATACCAATCAAATAAATATTCCAGCAGATGCTCAATATTCATTAGGACAAGAGTTTGATAATTCTAATGATTCTGATCACTTCAATGGTGATATGGCAGAAATCTCAGTTTGGAAAACAGCATTGAGTGCTGGAGAGATTCAGTTAGCAATGCAGGAAAAGCTTACCAATGCCCATCCAAGTTATGATGATTTGGTTGGATATTATTCAGTATTTCAAGAAACAGGTGATGATGGAAGTGTTTTAAAAGACCACTCAGGCAATGGAAATGATGGTGTTTTTGAAAATGGCTTTTCTCAAAACTATGAGAATGTACAAAAAATTGATGGTTTCAATTCAGTAGGTTGGTATGACCAATTAAGTTGGCAAAAAAACGGAGTTGAACTTGGTACAGATACAACTTTCACAACTAATCTTGAGACAGATGATTATTCATTTATTGCAAGTAATCAAAATGTAGTAAGTACTGATACTTGGTCAATGACAGTGCAAGGAAGTGTAGCGGTTGATTCATTAATGGATGAAACAATTTGTACTAATGATGATATTGTAAGAGAAATACCTGTAAATACAGTAAATTATTTAGATTTTGAAGAGACAGAAAATAACTGGATTCAAATTAATTCATTAAGTGATGATTTAGTAGGGAAAAGTCATTCTGTTTTTATGTGGTTGAATAAGGAAACGAATATTGGTTCTGGAGACATTAATGCGATTTCAGCCATCCAAAGTTCAAATGCTTCTGACCAAGCTCTATTTTACATCAGAGATTCTGAGAAATTAGCATTGAGAGATGATGCAACCCGTTTGGATGGAACTACAGAATTAGCAAATGATACATGGTATTTTGTAGGTTACACATACGATATTACTTCAGGTGAAGCAAAGGTTTATGTAAATGGTGAAGAGGAAGCATCAGGTATATTGGATATTCAAGTAGCAGCAGATTGGTTTGCATCTTTGGGGCAAGAATATGATGCCAATGGAAACTCAGATTATTTTGATGGAAAACTAGCAGAAATCACGATTTGGGATAAGTCATTGTCAGTAGAAGAAATTACACAAATTCAGTCAACAGCTCCAGCATACAATGCTAATAATCTAGTGTCAGCTTATGGAACATTTCCAAATATTGCAGATAATGTATTGAGAGACCTTACAGCCAATGGAAATAATGGATTGATTTCTCATAATACAATTGCAGTCACTACCCAAGAAGATACACTTATTGGCTATGATGCTACAGTTAATAATGTGATTTCATGGGTAAAAGGAAGTACTGAGTTTGATACAGATGCCACTGCTGAAATTAGTATAGAGGAGGGAACCACAAATTATAGTGTAACTTATGGAACACCATTGTTTAGAAAATCAGATGATTTTGCATTAAGCTATACAAACCTAATTACAACTCAACCAATAGTACAAACAGGTGTAGCTGGTTCTTCTGCCAGTTTTGTGGTAGATGAAGTAGATGGAGGAACTTACAATTGGTATGAGGTTGCTGAAGGTTGGACAACTACAACCTCTGGTCAAAATGGTTTTGCTTCTTCAAATAGCGTTTTTTCAGTTTATGCAGAAGGAGATAAAGTTTATGCAGGTACTTCAGAAGGTCTATCGATTTCTTCAGATGGTGGTTTGAGCTGGATTACAACTACTAAAGGACAAAATGGTTTTGCCAATTCGAGTGGTATTAAATCAGTTTATGCAGATGGAGATAAGGTTTATGTTGCTACAGGTAATGGTGGTATATCCATATCATCAGATGGTGGTTTAAGCTGGGTCACAACTACCTCAGGACAAAATGGGTTTGCAAATACAAATTTTCTTAATTCACTTTATGTAGATGGAGATAAGGTTTATGTAACAACAAATTCAGGACTATCCATATCATCAGATAGTGGTTTAAGCTGGATTACAACTACTGAAGGACAAAATGGTTTTGCAAATACAAGATTTGTCAACTCAGTCTATGCAGATGGAGATAAGGTTTATGCAGCAACTAATGGAGGAGGTTTATCTATTTCTTCAGATGGAGGATCTACTTGGACAACAGTTACCTCAGGTCAAAATGGTTTTGCAAATTCAGGTTTTGTTAATTCAGTGTATGGAGAAGGAGATAAGATTTATGCAGGTACTAGTTTTGGACTCTCTATTTCGACTGATGGAGGAGCAAATTGGACAACAGTTACCTCAGGTCAAAATGGTTTTTTTAATTCTAATACAGTTGTTTCAGTTTATGTAGAAGATGATATGGTTTATGCAGTTGGTGCTGGATTGTTGTCCATATCCTTGGATGGAGGTGAGAATTGGAACACTACGGAAAGGGGACAAAATAATTTTCCTAATACAACTTTACTTTTTAATTCAGTTTATGTAGCTAATGAAACTATTTATCTAGGTACTCCAGTAGGGTTGTCTATTCTAAAACCTTCTTTTTCTTTGTCTGATAATGAAGATACTTCAGTTGATAATCAAATTCAAGGAGCTACTACCAATGAGTTAATAATTAATAATCTAACAATAGATTCAGACAGTACAGAGTATTTTGTGAGAGTGACAAAAGATGGTTGTACCCAACAATCAAATGCAGTAACATTAAATGTATTAGAGGCACCATTTGTTATATCATCTACTCCTAATAATAATCAAGGAGATGTTGCGATTACAAGCAATATTGAGTTAACATTTAGTGAACTTATTACTTCAGGTACAGGGAATATCATTATAAAAAATGCTACAGACAGCAGTGTGGTAGAAACAATTTCGGTTGCATCAGTTACCATTAGTGATAGTACATTAATCATTGAACCAAGTTCGGATTTAGATTTCGCTACAACTTATTTTGTAGAAATAGAAGCAGGTATTGTAAATGGTCAGATTTCTAATAGTCCTAATCTAGCAGTTGCAGAAGTATTACGTTTCACAACAGTATGTCCTGTGTTAATATCTACAGAACCAACTGATCAAGCTGGAGTAGTTGCTGGTAATGTAACATTCTCTGTAGATGAAGTGAATGGAGCAACTTATGAATGGTTCCAAGAGGTAGAAGGAAGTTGGATAACTACAACTTCTGGGCAGAATGGGTTTGCCAGTTCAAATCTCGTTTTTTCAACTTATGCAGAAGGAAATATGGTTTATGTGGCTACTGAAGCAGGTGTATCCATTTCTTCAGATGGAGGATCTACTTGGGCAACAACTACTCGTGGAGAAAATGGTTTTGCCAATTCAAGCTTTTCAAATGTAGTGTATGTAGAAAGTAATGTTATTTATGTAGGTACTAGTGCTGGTTTATCGATTTCAGAAGATGGAGGATCTACTTGGACAACAAGCATTTCACCTAATGAAAATGGTTTTCCAGCTTCAGTTGATGTTCGCTCAGTATATGTAGAGGATGGTGTGATTTATGCAGGTACTCGTGTTGGTCTCTTTGTTTCAGAAAATGGAGGATCTACTTGGGCAAGTACAACTTCTGAGCAGAATGGATTTGCTAACTCAAATGCTGTTTTTTCAATTTATGTAGATGGAAATATGGTTTATGCTACTACTGGAGATGGTTTATCGATTTCAGAAGATGGAGGGTCTACTTGGACAACTACAACTTCTGAACAGAATGGATTTGCTAACTCAAATACTGTTTTTTCAATTTATGTAGATGGAAATATGATTTATGCAGGTACTAATGGAGGAGGTTTATCAATTTCAGAAGATGGAGGGTCTACTTGGACAACTACAACTTCTGGACAGAATGGATTTGCTAGTTCAAATACTATTTATTCAGTTTATGCAGAAGGAAATATGGTTTATGTGGCTACTGAAGTAGGTTTATCGATTTCAGAAGATGGAGGGTCTACTTGGACAACTACAACTGCGAATCAAAATGGATTTGCTAATTCAGATTTTGCTTTATCTGTTTATGCTGCATCAGGTGTGATTTATGCAGGTACTCTTGAAGGTCTCTCTATCTTTAACCAATATGAGTTATTATCTAATAATGAGGATTCATCAGCAGATAATCAAATCACAGGAGCTACTACAAATGAGCTAACGATTAATAATTTAACATTAGATGCAGATAGTACTACCTATTTTGTAGTAGTATCTAAAGGTGATTGTGAAGAAATTTCTCAAACAGTTGTTTTGAATATATCAGATGCTCCTGTACTAGAAAGTACTATTCCAGCCAATGATGCAATGGATGTGGCAGTAAATAGTAATATTGAGCTTACTTTTAGCGAAACAATTACTGTAGGAACTGGGAATATTATCATTCGAAATGCAGATGATAATAGTATTTTCGAAACGATTTCAGTAGCTGATGCAATTATTGATGGAAAGGAATTGACAATTGATCCTGTTTCAGATTTTAATTTTGGTGCAACTTATATAGTTGAACTAGAAGCAGGTATTGTTAATGGTGCTGTAGGTTCTAATTTAGTTGAGGAGATTACCTTTACAACCGTTAATTTGGTGGTGAATACAAATTCATCAGAAGGTCTTTCTCAGTTAGAAGTATATCCAAATCCTGTGTCAGAAAATGTAACCATCAATTTGGGAGCTGTATATTCAAGTACAGTAATTAAAATTGTGGATATTCATGGAAAGACAGTCATGGAAAAAGCAATTAAAGAAAGTGCTACTTGCGAATTGAACATGAAAGATTTACCATCTAATTTATATCTTGCGATTATTGAAGCAGATAATAACCAGTTTATTGTGAAGCTTGTAAAAGAATAATATTAAATCTTCTTTATATTAAAAAAACCTCTTAGAGTCTTTTCTAAGAGGTTTTTCTATTTAGAGTTATTAGGATTCTAGTTCTTCATCTGTTAATCCTAAATCAATGTGAGCTAGGAATCGTTCTGATGCTTGATGTATTGTTGATTTGGAGAATTGATTTTCCAAACCTTCGACAATACTTAATACAATAAAGTTAGCTTCCTTGGGTGCCAAGCCTAATTGTTCTGCAAAATCAGTACAAAAGTCCATTTCGTCATCATCGATAATTCCATCTGCCATCATCACAAGAGCAAGATCATACAACTGTTCAAAACATTCATCAATTGTATCAGGTTTACTAATTTCAAAATCAGTATCTCCACTGGCAATAAGCTCTTTTACCTTTTCTTCTGAAATACCTCTGTTTTTGGCTATGCTACATATAATGTCAATTTCTGATTGATCAACATGATCATCAGATTGTGCCATCATAATTAAGTTTTTGATATGTGATTCATTATGAAAACTTCCCATAATCTCGATTTATAGCGATAAATAAGAATTAGTAATTTAAACCAAAAACTGAAAAACCCCACTAAAAAGTGAGGTTTTCGAAATAAAAACCTATCATGTTTCAATAGGTTGTATATTTTGTGGATTATAGTTGAGCTTCTAATTTATCAACCAATACAGTTTTTGCTACACCACCAACTTGCTTATCTACTACTTCACCATTTTTTACAAATAATAAAGTAGGAATGTTACGAATACCAAATTTAGCAGCCAAAGCAGGATTTTCGTCAACATTAACTTTTCCTACTACTGCTTTACCTTCATATTCTCCAGCAACTTCATCAACGATTGGTCCAATCATTTTACATGGTCCACACCATTCAGCCCAAAAGTCTAATAATACTGTACCAGAGCTAGTAACTTCTTCAAAGTTCTTTTCGTTAATTTCTAATGCTTTACTCATTTTTATATAATATTTAAAGGTAATAATATCTACAGATGCAAAAATAATGGTTTTTTGGAGTAAAAAGTTCAAAGCCATTCAAAAAAGATTCTTTTTTTTTGAGTTAGATAGGAACGTGTATTACTTTTTTTGTGTCAAAAAACTCTTCTTCAAAAAAGGCATTGATATCATGCATTTTGTATTTGCGTTTACTTTCGGTAAGTTCTTCTTCCAAATCACCACCTTTAAGACAAATTACGCCATTTTTGAGTGAGTTTTGTTGTGTATTGTGGATATTGGTACGAACCCAAGCCATAAAGCGTCCTAGACGAGTTACTCCTCGACAAGTTACAAAATCGTACTTTTCTTTAATTTTTTCTGCACGTATTTGTTCTGCTTTGCAGTTTTCTAAATTGAGAGAAGAAATGATTCCTTGTACTACTGTGATTTTTTTGCCAATGGAATCAATAAGATGAAATTGAACATCTGGAAATAAGATGGCGAGTGGAATGCCGGGAAAGCCTCCACCAGTACCTACATCAAGTATTTTGGTACCTTCTTTAAAAGTGATTACTTTGGCTATTGCCAAAGAATGAAGGATATGACGCTCATAAAGAGCATCGATATCCTTTCTTGATATTACATTGATTTTTTCATTCCACTCCTTATACAATGTTTCTAAAGCTGTGAAATGTTCAATTTGTTGTTCTGTTAAGTCTGGAAAGTATTTGTGAAGTAATTCCACGTTAGATTCTATCTTTTTGGTGTTTTACTAGGTCATACAGTAACTCTCTAGCACGGTGAAGTTGGGCTTTAACAGTCCCCAAAGGAGCACCAAGTTCCTTTGAAATTTCATCGTATGAGAATTCTTTGAAATAACGAAGTTTTACTAAAACTTGATATTTAGGAGGGAGTTGTGTCACAATCATACGCATGATTTCAATCTTTTGCTGTTTGATTGCTGCTTCTTGAGGGTTTAGATTTTTATCTAATACATCAATTGCTACTCTATCTCCATTATCGTCTGTAAAGGTAGAATCGATACTCATAGTATCCAATTTTTTCTTACGAATAAAGTCGATACAGTTATTGGTTGCGATTCTAAACAACCAAGTACTAAAAGTATATTCTGGATTAAACTTTGCTAAGTTCTTAAAAGCTTTTGCAAAGGCTTCAATAGTCAAGTCTTCCGCATCATCAGTGTTTTTGACCATTTTCAAAATCATATGATAAACAGGCTTTCTATAACGCAACATCAACTCAGCATATGCCTTATCGTCATTTGTTGTTTTTGCTTTTTCTACCAATAGAAAATCTCTCTGTGCTTTTTTCGAAAATTGTTTCTTTTTTACTTCCATCTGACTCTTTTTTGAAATGAAGCGATACTTCCTACAATAACAATATACAAAGTATACAGAACCTCGTAACCAACAATCTGTAGAAAATTAAGTGTTGTCCCTAGTCTTTTGTTTATATTATAAAAATTATAAAAACAAACGATATTTCGTGTTGCAAACAATAATATACAAAAAATAAATGACTCTTCCAAAAATAATCCGATGAAAAAGCTTAAATAAAAGCCTAATTGACTAAAATGAAGAATGCTTAGGATTATTTTATGAGAAAATTTGTAACGCTTTCCTACAGAGAGATGACGCTTTTTCTGAATAATCCATTCTTTCCATGTGGATTTGGGGACAGAATAAACAAAACTATTAGGGTGGATGGCAATGGTTGTATTCTGAGCATTTGCCACAGAATTTATAAATAGATCATCATCTCCTCCTACAATATTTTGATGCCTTTCAAAGCCTTTATTTTGTGTGAAAATTTTTTTTGCATACAATACATTCCGACCAACTCCCATATAAGGTTTTCCTGCCAATGCTAACCCGAGGTATTGGGTAGCAGTATACAAGGTTTCAAGCTGAATCATCCCATTCAAAATAGTATTTTCTTTTAGATAAGGAGAATAACCTAAAACAACATCATACTGGCTTGTAGGTTTTGCCATTTCTTCTATCCAGCTATTACTATTAGGAATACAATCGGCATCAGTTAGTAAAACATAATCATATTTTGCCTGCGAAATTCCTTTTGTGAGTGCATATTTTTTTGATTGAAAATCTGTTGGTGTTTCTTTAATATCTATCCAAGAAAGAAAGTCACACTGTTTTGAAAAACTTTCTAATAAAAGAGGAGTATCATCTGTTGACTTGTCATTTACAATGATTATTTCATAACAATGATAGTCTTGTTTGATAAGCATAGGAAGTAGTTTCTTTAGATTTTCATATTCATTGTGGGCACAAATAATAATAGAAATCTTATTTTCACCATTAGACAAATCTTCATTTGGTTGAAAGTTTGAGATTTTTGAGAAAATTAATCCCCAAAAAATACACTGAATAATCACAAAAATAATGAGTATGAAAATCATAAGATTTCGTTATTTTTTGACAAATTTGCAGAATATTACCCAAAAATAATACGATATGAAGTTTTCTATTCAATCCAAAGATATTCAATCAAAAGCAAGAGCAGGGGAAGTAACTACTGACCATGGAGTAATTCAAACTCCTATTTTTATGCCTGTAGGTACTGCTGGTACAGTAAAAGGTGTTCATCAAAAGGAATTGAAGGAGGATATTAATGCAGATATTATTTTGGGAAATACTTATCATTTATATCTGCGTCCTAAGTTGGATATCATCGAACAAGCAGGAGGATTGCATAAATTTAATGGTTGGGATCGACCTATTTTGACAGATAGTGGAGGCTATCAAGTATATTCTTTGGCAGGAACAGGTCGAAAGATCAAAGAAGAAGGGGTAACTTTTCGTTCTCACATCGATGGTTCTAAACATCACTTTACTCCAGAAAATGTAATGGATATTCAGCGTACTATTGGGGCTGATATTATGATGGCTTTTGATGAGTGTACACCTTATCCTTGTGATTATGGTTATGCAAAACAATCAATGGAAATGACTCACAGATGGTTGAAGCGTTGTTGTGATCGCTTTGATACTACTGATCCAAAATATGGATATTCTCAAACTTTATTTCCAATTGTACAAGGAAGTACTTATAAAGACTTGAGAACACAATCTGCTGAGACAATTGCTTCTTTTGAAAGAGAAGGAAATGCCATTGGAGGACTTTCTGTGGGTGAGCCTCATGAAGATATGTACGAAATGACAGATTTGGTTTGTAACATCTTACCAGAAGATAAACCTCGTTATTTGATGGGAGTAGGAACACCTGCTAATATTTTGGAATGTATTGCTCTAGGTGTGGATATGTTTGATTGTGTAATGCCTACTCGAAATGCTCGTAATGGGATGTTGTTTACCACTCAGGGAATTATTAATATTAAAAATAAGAAGTGGGAAAATGATTTTTCTCCAATTGATGAAGAATTAGGAGGTTATGTAAGTACTTTCTATTCCAAAGCATATTTACGTCATTTAATTGTGAGTCGAGAATTATTAGCTTCTCAAATAGCAAGTGTTCATAATCTAACTTTCTATTTGTGGTTGGTAAGAGAGGCAAGGCAACAAATCATAGCTGGCACCTTTTATGATTGGAAAAATAAAATGGTGAAAAAACTACAGACAAGACTCTAAAAACTTATGTTTAGACTAATAGACCGCTATATCCTCAAAAAGTATTTGACTACCTTCTTTTTTATGGTCTTTGCTTTGGTAATGATCATTTGTGTAATTGATTTTACAGAAAAAAATGAGGATTTCATTCAACAAAATGTGGGGATGGATAAAGTACTTTTAGATTACTACTTTAATTTCATTCCATATTTAGCAAACTTTTTGAGTCCGATTACAATTTTTTTGTCTACCATTTTGGTAACGGCTCAAATGGCTTCTCACACAGAAATTATTGCGATTCTGAGTAGTGGAGTTAGTTTTAGAAGAATTCTATGGTCTTATGCTCAAGGAGCAATATTACTGGGCTTACTTATTTTTTATTTGATTGGATGGGTCATTCCAAAAGCAAATATTACAAGGGTTGATTTTGAGATTCAGTATACCAAAAAGCAATATTATTATGATGAAAAAAATACACATATTCGCTTAGACTCTAATAATTATGCGTATATCAATCGCTATAACAATGTAATCAATGTAGGATACGACTTTACATTGGAGCGATTTGAAAATAAAGAATTAGTTGAAAAGTTAAGAGCTCAACGAGTAGATTGGGATTCAACTAGAAAGTCTTGGGTAATTAAGAAATATTGGGTCAGAAAGTATAAAGATGGTAAAGAAGAACTGAGCTATAAAAAGGCTTCGATAGATACTGTCTTAAACATTGCTCCAGGTGACTTTAAGAGTCAATTCAAAAAACATGAAATCATGACTCTTCCTGAACTAGAACAATACATTGCAGAAGAAAAAGAACGGGGTATTGTGAACTTAGAGGCTTTTATTATTGATCGATATGAACGTTATACTTATCCTTTTGCCATTATTATTTTGACAATGATAGGAGTCATTGTCTCTGCAAGAAAAAGTCGGGAAGGAATAGGAATGCAGATTTTATTGGGAATCATTTTAGCTTTTGTCTATATCTTGTTTGTATTAGCTGGTAGGGCTTTTACAGAATCAAATACAATTCCGCCTTTGCTCAGTGCATGGCTTCCTAATATTGTATTTACAGGAATTGGATTGGTGTTGTATCGAACAATTCCTCGCTAGTATATGAAGGATATTGAATCAAGGAAAGACATTTCCTTATTAGTGAGAACATTTTATCAGCAGGTGCGAAAAGATAGTTTACTTGCACCTGTTTTTGAAGAAGTAATTGAGGATTGGGAGCATCACCTAGAACGAATTACTGATTTTTGGGAAACCAATTTATTTTTATCCATTCATAAGTATCATGGAAATCCGTTAGAAACTCACGTAAATGTTGATGATGAAGTAGGAAATATCATTGTACAACAACATTTCTCTCGTTGGTTATTGATTTGGACAAATACAATAGATTCTTTATTTGTAGGTGATAAAGCCCACACAGCCAAAATGAGAGCTCGAAAAATGGGTACTTATCTTTTTATGAAAGTTTTTGAAAATCAGCACAAATAATTACTGGCAAAACTGTCCCATTTTTTGCCTAATCTTATCATTTTCATTCAAAGCATAAGCATTATTCCAAGCTTCACAAGCTTCTTGTTTCTGTTGCAATTGATATAAACAAACTCCTTCATAATAAAGAGGTTCGTCATTTTCTCGCTGGAGATTACTTGCCCAACGAAATGCTCCTAGAGCTAATTCATAGTTTTCTAATTGATAATAATTCATTCCCTTATCATAATAAATAGCATAATGAATTTCAGGAACTTTATCAGGGTCAAAAGTTAGTAAGTATGCCTTTCCAAAGTTGATTTTATAGTTTCTTACAATGATGTCACAAGCTTTCTCATAATAGATTGTTGCTTCATTATATTGCTTTAAATCTAAAGAATAAATAGAGGCAATATCATAGTAGTATTTGTAATAAGCATAATTATTATTGATCAAATAAATAAGCCTTTCAATTGCTTTGTTATAATTTTTGGTATAACGATAACAAGCAGCCATTTCATAAATATGCTTTGGTTTTAGCTCTATCTTTTTATCCAATGATTCATAAATTTTTAGTGCTTTTTGAAATTCATTATTGGCATAAAGTTCTTGACCCTCTTTTGCTAATTTATTTGTGATTTTCTTCGTTTCCTCATCCAGTAAATCTGTTCGATACTTCTTATTGGTTTTGTATAGTACACTAATGGCAGAGTCATATTTTTCTTCAGCAATCAAATTATTAGATTCATTGATTGTTGCCTTTACAATTTTTTGGATGCGTCTAACTTCTTTTTCACGCTGTTTGTTAGAATATACAGATGATCCAATTGATCCCCCAATCAATATTAGAAGGACAATTCCTGTAATGGATATTTGACGAACAAAACGTTTGTTCTCTTTTTGAACTGCTTTTTTTCTCCTTTTTTCGTATTGCTCTTGTTGTCTTTGCTTTTTTTCTTGCTCTCTTTTTTTGCGTTCTTCCTCTTGTCTTCTTTGTCTTTCTGCCTGAAAAGGAGAATAGGTAGGTTGTGATCTTACAAAATTAGAACGATTATTAAGTCTAAAATCATAATTTCCTCGTTTGATAGGGTCAGAAAGAATTTGGTAAGCCTCATTTACTAATTTGAAATACTGATCATCTGCTTCTGTGCTTTTATCTGGATGATGTTGCAAAGCTAGCTGTCTATACTTCTTTTTGATCTCTTGTTGACTAGCATTTTGAGCAACCCCTAATATTTGATAGTAATTCATAAAAAATCAGTTTGGTGAGCAAAGGCTTTAGAATGATAATACAGATTTTACAAAAGGTAACAATCTTTCATGAAAAAGTACAATTTTTTATTATTGATACTATATATGACAAACACTTTTCTAGATTAAAAGTTAAATTTTTGATCTACTTTTCTACTGATATTTATATGTGTTTATTGTATAATCAACATAAGCACATATGGAAATTACGATCACAAGAATAATGATGGTAATGACAAATGAGTTGAAAAACTTTTTGTCACTTCTTCTATAATACTGTTCTTGTCTTTTTTTCCAATCCTCTTTTTCCTTTTCAGTAAATTCATCATAGCGTTTTGCACGAATAGGTTCTTGAGGGTCTTTTTGCTTCTTTTTCTGTTTTTGAGGAGTATAGAACGAACGAGGATTTTTCATCATAAAATCATAGTTCGCTCTTTTTTTATGATCTGAGAGGGTTTGGTATGCCTCATTAATTTTTTGAAAATATAAATCATTACCTCCCTTATCAGGGTGATGTTGCTTGGCCAATTGACGAAATTTCTTTTTGATTTCTCCTGGTGTAGCATTCTGTGATAAGCCCAGTATGTGGTAATAGTTCATGTATTTTCTTTATCTAATTATTCGTTAAAAAAATCGATAATTTCATCAATGCCTATTTTTAATTCATAAAATACACAAAAAATAATAAGCCCAAAGAATAGAATTACACTAATTAGTGTTTCACTCAAAAACTGTTTTTTCTCTTTTCTACTTGATTCCCAAAAACTTGTTGGTTTTTCTTCCTTCTTATGTTTTTTCTTCCAATCCTCTTTTTCCTTTTCTGTAAATTCATCATAGCGTTTTGCTCGGATGGGTTCTTGAGGGTCTTTTTGTTTCTTCTTTTGCTTTTGTGGAGTAGAAGGAGTGTAGAACGAATGAGGATTTTTTATCATAAAATCATAGTTCGCTCTTTTTTTATTATCTGAGAGGATTTGATAAGCCTCATTAATTTTTTGAAAATATAAATCATTACCTCCCTTATCAGGGTGATGTTGCTTGGCTAACTGACGAAATTTCTTTTTGACTTCTTGTGGTGTAGCACTTTGTGATAAGCCCAGTATATGGTAATAATTCATCTTCTCTTTTACTTACTTTATATCTCCCAACTTTTCACCTTCTTCACGACCATACAGTAGATGCTTACTTTGTCCAATGATTTGAGACTTATAAATTCCTGAATGTCCAGAAAAGAAATAGGCAACTAAACAAGCAATGGCAACATATAGGCCTGACTCTCCACCAAATAACTCAATTGCCATAAAAATACAAGCAATTGGTGTATTGGCAGCAGCAGCAAATACAGCAACAAATCCCATACCTGCCAATAACCCCATAGGCAAAGGCATAATAAAGGATAAAGCATTTCCTAAGGTAGCACCAATAAAGAATAGAGGAGTAACTTCTCCACCTTTATATCCTGCTCCTAATGTCCAAGCAGTTAATAATAGTTTGATAGCAAAGGCATAGTAGGGTAGAGGTGTGTGAAAGGCTTCTACAATGGTTGGTACTCCCAATCCAATATAACGAGTTGTTCCCATCAACCATACAACAATAGCTAATACTAAACCTCCAATAAAGGGTCTAAGAGGAGGGTATTTTACATATTTCTTGAATTGTGCTCCCACCCATGCAGTAGATTTAGAAAAAGCTCTACCAGCTAAGCCAAATAAAATACCTGCAATGATTGCCAAACCAAGATTTAAGGGAGTCATTTCTGGAATAACAGAACCTACATCATAGTGAGTATGATTCATTCCCAAATATTCAACTAAGTGATGAGTAGTATAATTACCTACAATAGCAGCAAAAAAACTTGGAATAATAGCAGTATAACGCATTTTTCCAATGAAATATACTTCTAGTCCGAAAATTGCACCAGCAAGAGGAGTTCCAAAAACAGCTGCAAAACCTGCACTGATTCCTGCTATTACAATCATTTTTCGATCTCTTGGTTTTAAACGAAAAATACGTGTGAGTTGATCTGAGATAGAAGCCCCCATTTGTACTGCTGTTCCTTCTCGACCAGCAGAACCACCAAAAAGATGAGTCATAATGGTCCCAAATAAAACCAAAGGAGCCATTTTGAAAGGAATTATTTTTTTTGGATTGTGAATCTCTTCTAATAATAAATTATTTCCTCCTTCAACCTCTTTTCCCCAGTAATGATAAAGTAAACCAACAAATGCTCCACCAATAGGCAATAGCCAAATAATCCATTGATGACTTTCTCTCCAATCAGTAGCCCATTGTAATGAATAAAGAAAACCTGCTCCTGCAATTCCCACCAATACTCCGATAATACTTGCTATGACTAACCAACGAAGTGTATAAAGTAAAATAGGGATTTGTTCAATTTTATATTTTGCTCTCATTATGATGAAAAAAAGCGTTTGATAAATGTTATCAAACGCTTTTTAATTTTATGTTTTTGTGTCAGAATTAGTCAATGATATCAAAACCTGTATAAGGTACTAATACAGCTGGAATCTTAATTCCCTCTGTTGTTTGGTTGTTTTCCAAAATAGCAGCCATAATACGAGGTAATGCCAATGCACTTCCATTCAATGTATGTAATAAGTGTGACTTCTTGTTTTTGTCCTTGAAGCGTAATTTCAAACGATTTGCTTGAAATGTCTCAAAGTTACTTACAGAACTTACCTCTAACCAACGCTCTTGTGCAGCAGAGAAAACTTCCATATCAAATGTAAGGGCAGAAGTAAAACTAATATCACCACCACATAAGTTTAATACTCGGTAAGGCAATTCTAATTTTTCTAATAATCCAGTTACATGAGCTTTCATTCCTTCCAAAGCCTCATAAGACTTGTCTGGGTGCTGAATTTGAACAATTTCTACTTTGTCAAATTGGTGTAATCTGTTTAATCCTCTTACATGTGCTCCCCAACTACCAGCTTCTCTACGGAAACAAGGAGTGAAACCAACATTTTTTAATGGCAGCTCATCTTCTTTTACAATAACATCACGGTACATATTTGTGATTGGAACCTCAGCCGTAGGAATTACATATAAGTTATCACGTTCCATATGATACATTTGTCCTTCTTTATCTGGCAATTGTCCAGTAGCATAAGCAGAATCTTCATTTACAAAGATAGGAGGTTGTACTTCTGTATAACCTTCTTTTGTTGCTTCATCCAAGAAGAAGTTGATTAATGCACGTTGTAAACGAGCACCTTTTCCTTTATAAACAGGGAAACCAGCTCCTGTAATTTTATTTCCTAATTCAAAATCAACAATATCATACTTCTGAATCAAATCCCAGTGAGGTAATTTATTTTCATCAGAAAGAGATACTTCTAAATCACTTGTGAATACAATTTCATTATCATCTTCACTTTTACCAGAAGGTACAGATGTGTGAGGAACATTTGGAAATTGTACTAATGTTTCTTGAAGTTCATCAGCACATTGATTCAAAGCCTCTTTTAAATCTTTTTCTTGTTGCTTTAAAGAAGAAGTTTTTGCCTTAGCTTCCTCAGCTTCTTCCTTTTTACCCTCTCTCATCAATAAACCGATGCTTTTTGCAATGTTTTTTGATTCAGATAAGGTTGTATCTAATTGTACTTGTAAATTTCTTCTTTTTTCATCTAAGCTCAGAGCGAGTTCGATATCTTGTTCAGGGTTTTCATAATACTTCTTTTTTAATCCCTCAATAACAATTGCTTTATTTTCTCTGATGAAAGAAATCTGTAACATCTTTGTAGCTTCTTTATGCGTTAAAATTCCGACAAAGTTAAAAAACTATTGTACGAAACACTTTTAAATGCTCTAATTTATAGGAAAAATGATAAAATAAATCGAAAAAGTTTGATAATTCGTATAACATACCATATACTTGCACACATATCTCAAGTAACACTAATCCGTTAGTTTCGCATATCATTACTTTCACTTTGATACTCAAAGTCAATGATTTGCACAAGGATAATTTCACGCGAAAGTTACTAAACCCTCGTATTTTATTCACATCTTATATATTTATTCAAAATCTTTAATGTAGATTTTTCATGTACAGTATTGACGAACTAGAAATGAAGCTCCTTTCAGAGCTTAAGGACATTGCAGATGACTTAGACATTAAAAAGTTTAAGAAACTTCCCAAGCAAGAGTTGATTTATAAAATTTTAGATCAACAAGCAATTGATCCAAATTCAGCAAAGGCAGTAAAAGAAAAAGAACAGTCTCGCCAGAGTCAGTTGGTAGAAGAAGAGCCTATTGCTTCCACTCCTTCAACAACCCCTTCTCCAGAAAAGCCTAAGGCAAAAGAATTTACTCCAAAACCTCGAATGAGACGAGAAAATGTTCAAAGTGATGGAGAAACCTCAGAAAAACCTGCTGGTTTCCGTACAAGAACATCTTTCTCAGAGACTCCAAAAGAAACGACAGAGGTTACTACTTCACCAAAAGAAGAAGCCCCAGTGAAAACAGAAAGATCTGCTAGACCAGAAAGAACAGGCTCATTTACCCCAAGAGCTCGTAAGAATTACTCCTCAGAAAAGCCAGAAAGGCAAGAAAGACCTACCGAAAGACAAGAAAAGCCTAGTTTTAGCACAAGACAAAGAACCTCTTCTTATACAAATAGAGCAAATACAGCCTCTACACCAGAAAATAACGATAGTTTTGTAGTAGAGCCTTTGGAGGCAAAAGAGTACACACCAAAACCAAGTGCACCTTCTACACCAAGACCAAAAGAAATTGATGTAGTTATCGAAAATCAAGGAGTTCTTGAGATCATGTCTGATGGATATGGTTTCTTACGTTCAGCAGATTATAACTACTTAGCAAGTCCAGATGATATTTATGTTTCTCCTTCTCAAATCAAATTATTTGGTTTAAAAACAGGGGATACTGTACAAGGACAAATCAGAGCACCAAAAGAAGGTGAAAAATATTTCGCTTTGTTAAAGGTTGGTTCTGTAAATGGAAAATCAACAGAAGAAATTAGAGATAGAGTTTCTTTTGAACACTTAACACCTCTTTTCCCAGAAGAGCGTTTGAATCTATCTACTTCACCTACACAATATTCTACTCGTATCATGGACTTATTTGCACCTATCGGAAAAGGGCAAAGAGGTATGATCGTAGCACAACCTAAGACAGGTAAAACAGTATTATTGAAAGAAATTGCAAACGCAATTGCTGAAAACCACCCTGAATGTCATTTAATGATCTTATTGATCGATGAGCGTCCAGAGGAGGTTACAGATATGGCTCGTAGTGTAAATGCAGAAGTAATTGCTTCTACATTTGATGAGCAAGCAGAACGCCATGTAAAAGTTGCTTCTATTGTATTAGAAAAGGCTAAGAGAATGGTAGAGTGTGGTCATGATGTGGTAATTTTATTAGATTCTATTACACGTTTGGCTAGAGCTTATAACACAGTTCTTCCTTCTTCTGGTAAAATTTTATCAGGTGGTGTAGATGCAAATGCTTTACACAAACCTAAGCGTTTCTTTGGAGCTGCAAGAAATGTAGAAAATGGTGGTTCATTAACAATCATTTCTACTGCATTGATTGAAACAGGTTCTAAAATGGACGAAGTTATCTTTGAAGAATTCAAAGGTACTGGTAACATGGAATTACAATTGGATAGAAAATTATCTAATAGACGTGTTTACCCTGCGATTGATGTTCCAGCTTCTGGTACTCGTAGAGAGGACTTATTAATGAGCGAAGAGGAATTGAAGCGTGTTTGGATATTGCGTAAGATGATGTCTGATATGAATTCTAATGAAGCAATTGAGTTCTTGTTATCAAAAATGAGAGGAACATCTTCTAATGAAGAGTTTTTATTCTCAATGAATGGATAATTTTAGGAATTAAAAAATATGAAAAGCTGTTCTACTTGGAACAGCTTTTTTTGTGCCTTATGAAAATGAAACTATGGATTGAATTGATTCTACTTTTTGTGGGAGTCCCTACAGTATTAGCACTTGATGTATCCCCAATTATCAAAGTAATTCCTTTGGTATTGGGAGTTTCATATTTGAGTTACCATGTAATCAAAGCTAAACTCTTTACCAAAGAACACTTAATTGGGACAATTCATTTTCCTGCTGTGATGTGGTGGAGAATTACCATATTCCTTGTTTTATCAACAATCGTAGCTTTTTACTTTATCCCAGATGAAATATTTCAAATTGTCATAAAAAAGCCTTTTTTGTGGTTGGGAGTTGTGATTGTTTATTCCTGTACCTCAGTATATGCACAAGAATTTGTGTATCGAACATTCTTCTTCCATCGCTACAAAGATTTAATATCTCCTACTGCTTTATTGTGGATAAATGCCATTGTTTTTGGGATTGCTCATGCCATGTTTAGAAATTATTATGTAGTATTCTTAACCTTCTTGGGAGGATTGGTATTTGCCTTGACTTTTGTGAAGACCAAATCTCTTTTGGTGACAAGTATCGAACACGCAATTTATGGTGCTTGGTTATTTACTTTGGGAATAGGACAAGACTTAGCCTTTCCAGAAGCTTAAAAAAATAAAGACTGCCTAAATAGACAGCCTTTATATTAGTTATTAGTGTACCAAAACCTCTTCACGAAGTTGTTCTGTCGCTTTTACCATATTCTTTAGGGCTTTAGTTGTTTCTTCCCAACCTCTTGTTTTCAATCCACAATCTGGATTTACCCAAATATTTTGAGGAGGTAAAACATTTAATGCCTTTTGTAATAAATCATAAATCTCTGTTTCTGTTGGAACTCTTGGAGAATGAATATCATAGACTCCTGGTCCAATTTCATTTGGATAATTAAATTCAACAAAAGCATCTAATAATTCCATTTGAGAACGAGAAGTTTCAATTGTGATTACATCTGCATCCATATCTGCAATTGCTTCAATCATATCATTGAACTCAGAATAACACATATGAGTATGAATCTGTGTTTCATCTTCCACTCCAGAAGCACTAATTCTAAAGGCTTTTACTGCCCAATCAAAATAATTTTTCCACTCACTTTGACGTAATGGTAGTCCTTCACGAATGGCTGGTTCATCAATTTGAATCACTTTAATTCCTGCCTTCTCTAAATCTACTACCTCATCACGAATTGCCAAGGCAATCTGATTAGCGGTTACATCTCTTGGTTGGTCATTACGAACAAAAGACCATTGCAAAATAGTGATAGGACCTGTTAGCATTCCTTTCATCAACTTATTTGTCTTTGATTGTGCAAACTTTGTCCATTCTACAGTCAT